>DVHI01000023.1 GCA_018712275.1 Candidatus Coprenecus avistercoris
CAATGTGCAGGAGTTGATACAGGTGTCATATGACATCTCGACTGAAAGGACACGCAATAGGGAGATAAGAGGATTGAAGAATGCTGCAAAGAAACTTAAGTGCGGCAATCTTACGCTTGTAACATTTGAGGAGCAGGAAACAATTGAGGAGGAGGGCTGTACAATAAATGTTATTCCTGCTACTGAGTGGCTGCTTGGTAGATAAATGATGCTGGCAACACGGCAGGCCTGGCGGAATTTGGAGTTATCCCCCGAAAACACTAAGTTTGCCCCGCATTTTAAAGGAACCGTTATATGAAAAAACACATCGTGACGATAATGGCGCTGATGGCGCTGGTGACAGTGGGGGCTGGGGCGCAGGCTCCTGAGGCTCAGGAGGTAAAATCTATGCTTAGGCTTGTGGCTGACTGGGAGAGGGCGAATCATCTGATAGATGAAGGGGAGCACGGCGATCTGGCCTGGACGCAGGCGGCGCTGTATGTGGGGATGCTGGACTGGGCCGAGGTGGCTGAGAGGGAGGATGGTGATGACAGCTACTATCAGTGGATAAGGAGGATAGGGCGGAGGAACAGCTGGCAGACGGGGAAGATGATGTACCATGCGGACGACATTGCGGTGTCGCAGGCGTGGCTGACGATGTATGAGAAATACCGTGAACGCAATATGCTGCTGCCGACACTGGCGCGGACGGAGTTCGTGCTCAGGTATCCCTCGTGCAGCACTCTCGAACTGGACTATACGGATGGGGCGACTCTCGAGCGCTGGTCCTGGTGCGACGCGCTGTTCATGGCTCCTCCGGTGTATGCGAGGATGTATGTCCTGACCGGACGGCCGGAGTTCCTCGAGTTCATGGACCGCGAGTACAAGGCTACCTATGAATATCTGTACGATAAGGAGGCCCGGCTCTTCTACCGCGACTGGCGGTATTTCGACAATGTGGAGGCCAACGGCGAGAAGGTCTTCTGGGGCCGCGGCAACGGCTGGGTATTAGGCGGCCTTGCGGAGCTGCTGCAGATTCTCCCGGAGACAAACGCCTACAGGGATTTCTACGAGGACCTTTTTGTGGACCTGGCCGCGAGACTGGCCGGGCTTCAGAGTCCTGACGGCTACTGGCACGCGAGCCTGCTGGATCCGGCGTCCTATCCCTCGCCCGAGACCAGCGCGACCGGCTTTATCGTCTACGGCCTGGCCTACGGGGTAAACGCCGGACTTCTCGATGCGGCGACTTTCACCCCGGTGATTCTCAAAGGCTGGAAAGCCCTGACCGATGCAGTGGAGCCGGGCGGCAAGCTCGGCTGGGTGCAGCCCATCGGCGCGGATCCCAAGAAGGTGACCCGCGAGATGACCGAGGTCTACGGTGTCGGAGCGTTCTTAGCTGCAGGAGTTCAGGTCTATACGATGTTGGGCGGTGCCGGGGACAATGGAAAATAAGCGGAGGATAGAGGTGGTGGCGGCGGTCATCCATGACGGTGGCCGCATCCTGGCGACTCAGCGCGGCTACGGGGAGTTCAAGGACAAATGGGAGTTCCCGGGCGGCAAGATGGAGGCCGGGGAGAGCCGTGAGGAGGCTCTGCGCAGGGAGATCCGGGAGGAACTGGACACTGAGATCAATATCGGGAAGCTGCTCTGTACGGTGGAGTACGACTATCCGGCATTTCACCTGACGATGCACTGCTACCTGTGCAGTGTGGTGTCCGGGACTCTGGTGCTTAAGGAGCATGAGTCTGCCCGCTGGCTTCCGGCCGAAGCTCTGGAGTCTGTTGACTGGTTGCCCGCGGATCTTCAGATTCTTCCGATTATCAGGCAGAACCTCTGAACTGCAATTGTTACAAAGCCGTTAAAATACCGTTACAGAAAGGTGAAACCTGAGGTCCGGGTCTTGCGGACTCGGAGGAGGCTGATATCTTTGCGGCCTGTCGGGACAAATTCCGGCGGAAAATACAGAGATGAACCGTAAAAAGATTCTTATTTCCGTATTTGTCGCAATGCTCGCTGCCGGGTCGGCTCAGGCCCAGCGGGTCAAGGGCAGCGACACTCTTCTCCCTCTTACACAGGAACTTGCTGAAGACTACCTCGAGGAGCATCCCGAGGGGGAGGTCATCGTCACCGGCGGCGGCTCAGGGGTCGGCATAGCGGCTCTGATGGAGAATACGACCGATATCGCCATGGCCTCGAGACGCATCAAGTTCGGGGAGAAAATGAAGTTTGCCGAGGCCGGTCTTCAGGCCCGGGAGGTCATCGTGGCCTACGACGCCCTGGCGGTGGTGGTCAATCCCTCGAACCCCGTTACTCAGCTCACCCGCGAGCAGCTTGAGGACATCTTCCGCGGCAAGATCACCAACTGGAAGGAGGTGGGCGGCGAGGACCGCAAGATAGTGGTCTACTCCCGCGAGACATCCTCCGGCACATACGAGTTCTTCAAGGAGAGCGTCCTGGACAACAAGAACTACATGAGCAGCATCCTCTCGATGCCCGCGACCGGGGCCATCATCCAGTCCGTCAAGCAGACCAAGGGGGCCATCGGCTACATCGGCCTGGCTTATCTCAACCGCTATGTGAAGCCTTTGGCGGTATCCTATGACGGCGGTGAGCACTATGCGGTGCCCTCGGTGGAGACAGCGGCCGACGGCTCCTATCCGATAGTGCGCCCGCTGTACTACTACTATGACGCTACCAAGGAGCAGACAGTCAGCTCCTTCATATCATACGCCCTCTCGCCCGAAGGGCAGAAATCGGTGCTGGAACAGGGTTTCGTGCCGGTGAGGATGGAAGGTGACGGCGGGGAGGCCGTGCAGAGATGAAGCGCTTCCTCGAGAAGGCCGTCAAGTGGCTGCTGACAGCCAGCGGCTTCGTCACGAGCCTCGTCATCCTGCTGATTATCGGCTTCCTCTTCACGGAGGGCGCGGGTCTCTTCCGCGAGAAGGTCATCGAGGAGGGCTACGTCCTGGCCGTGCACAAGGACAATCCGGTTAAGAAACTGACCGCCGCAGAGATCAAGGCCGTCTTCGACGAGGACATCACCCGCTGGAGCGGACTCGGCGGTCCGGACATGGAGATAGTTACTTTCCGCCTGGAGGATGCGGACGAATATTTTACCGAGGAGGAACTCGGAGCGCAGTATGAGTACGCGGCGGGGAAGATCGACTCCCTGATAGCCGCCACTCCGGGGATGATCGCCTTTATCCCCGAGAGTATGGTAGAGGAGGGGGCGCAGCTTAACTTTATAGAGGACAATGCCATCTCCCCGGCCGAGGTGCTGGGCGGCAGCGAATGGTTTCCGACCGCCACCCCCGCGCCCCTGTTCGGCATGTGGCCCCTGTTAGCCGGTACACTGTGGGTGAGCTTCTTCGCGATACTCTTTGCCCTGCCTTTCGGCATCAGCATAGCAGTCTATATGGCCGAGGTAGCCCCTGAGCGGGTGAGGAATGTCCTCAAGCCCGTCATCGAGCTGCTCAACGGCATCCCTTCGGTGGTCTACGGCTTCTTCGGCCTGATAATCATCGTTCCCCTGCTGCAGCAGGTCTTCGGCCTGCCGGTGGGAGAGAGCGGACTGGCCGGCAGCATAGTCCTGGCCATCATGGCCCTGCCGACGATAGTCACTGTGGCGGAGGACGCCATGCGCAACTGCCCGAGGGCGCTGCGGGAGGCCTCATTGGCCTTAGGTGCCTCGAAGTGGCAGACCGTGTCCAAAGTGGTGATACCATCGTCGATGTCCGGCATTGCCTCCGGAGTGGTGCTCGGCATCGGCCGGGCGATAGGAGAGACCATGGCCGTGCTCATGGTCACAGGCAACGCCGCCGTCATCCCCCATTCGATCCTCGAGCCGCTGAGGACCATCCCCGCGACCATTGCCGCTGAGCTCGGCGAGGCCCCTGCCGGCGGAGCGCACTACCAGTCCCTCTTCCTGTTAGGCGTAATCCTCTTTTTCATCACATTTTTCATCAACCTCTGCGTGGAGTACATCTCCCACCGCAACAAGGCCAAAAACTCGTAACGACCCATGAATACCCCAGTATATCCCACCGGCTACCACCTCCGCAAGCGGCGCTCGCAGGCCGCGGCCTTCACCGTATTCCGGGTGCTGAGCTATTTTATTGTCTTAGTGCTCTTCGCCATCCTCGGCTTCATCATCTACAAGGGCGCCGGAGTCCTGAGCTGGGACTTCCTGACCAAGGCCCCGGAGGACGGAATGACCGCCGGCGGTATTTTCCCCGCGATAGTGGGCACACTGTTGCTGATGCTCGGAAGTGCCGTGGTGGCCTTCCCGATAGGCATCATGAGCGGCATCTACATGAACGAATACGCCTCCAAAGGGTGGGTGGTGCGCTTCATCCGCCTGATGACCAACAACCTCAGCGGAGTGCCCTCGATAGTCTTCGGACTCTTCGGCATGGCCCTGTTCGTCAAATACCTTGGATTCGGCGACAGCATCTTAGCCGGCTCCCTGACCCTCGGACTGCTCTCCCTGCCGCTTGTCATCCGCACCACGGAGGAGGCCCTGAAGGACATTCCCGCAGGCATACGCGAGGGAAGCCTGGCCCTCGGAGCCACCAAGCTCCAGACCATCTGGAAGGTGGTGCTGCCCATGGGCATGCCGCGCATCATCACCGGCCTGATCCTCTCCCTCGGCCGTGTGTCGGGAGAGACCGCGCCGATCCTTTTCACCTGCGCCGCCTATTTCTTCCCCCAGCTGCCCGCATCCATATTTGACCAGTGCATGGCCTTGCCTTACCACCTCTACGTCATCTCGACCAGCGGCACGGACATCGAGGCGCAGCAGCCGATAGCCTACGGAACGGCCTTAGTGCTGATTATTATTGTCCTGATTATCAATCTGCTGGCGGGAGGACTCAGAAAATATTTTGAAAAACGGTTAAAGATAAAATAAATGGAGAAAATCGAAGCAAGGGACGTTAATTTCTACTACGGGGCCTTCCACGCCCTGAAGGGCATCTCGATGGAGATACCGCAGAATCAGGTGGTCGCCTTTATCGGGCCCTCCGGCTGCGGCAAGTCCACCTTCCTGCGGCTGTTCAACCGGATGAACGACCTGATACCCGGCACCCGGCTCGAGGGGCAGATCCTCATCGACGGGCAGGATATTTATGGAGCGGATGTCCATGTGGACGAGTTGCGCAAGAATGTGGGAATGGTGTTCCAGAGGCCCAATCCCTTCCCCAAGAGCATATTTGACAATGTTGCCTACGGCCTGCGGGTCAACGGCATAAAGGACAAGACCTACATCCGGGAGAGGGTGGAGGAGTCCCTGCGCGGGGCGGCCCTGTGGGATGAGGTCAAGGACAAGCTGAACGAGTCGGCATTCGCCCTTTCGGGAGGTCAGCAGCAGAGGCTCTGTATCGCCCGTGCCATGGCGGTGTCTCCTTCGGTGCTGCTTATGGACGAGCCGGCCTCGGCTCTCGACCCGATTTCCACGGCCAAGGTAGAGGAGCTCATCAGCGAGCTGCGCAGTCAGGTGACCATAGTCATCGTCACGCACAACATGCAGCAGGCGGCCAGGGTCAGCGACAGGACGGCTTTCTTCTACATGGGCGAGATGGTCGAATATGACGACACCAAGACTATCTTTACAAATCCTCACAAGGAGGCGACACAGAACTACATAACAGGCCGTTTCGGTTAACAGAAAAATATTACAGGATATGGTAAAATTCGTAGATCAGCAACTCACCCAGCTCCGCAACGAGGTCTACCGCATGTGGGCTATGGTGTACAGTCAGATGGACCAGGCCCGGCAGGCGGTGCTCGGCATGGACCGCAATATAGCCCAGCAGATATGGGTGCGCGAGCGCTTAGTGGATGCCCAGGACATCAAGATAGATACTCAGGTGGAGGACTTCATCGCCCTCTACACTCCCGTGGCAGTGGACCTGCGCTTCGTGCTGGCCATGCTCAAGATCAACAGCGACCTCGAGCGCATCGGGGACTACGCCTACAGCATCGCCCGCTTCGTCAAGGAGACGGATGTGGAGAAACTCGATGCTGCTTTAGTGGACAGGCTTCAGTTAGAGAGGATGTTCGACATCGTATTAGAGATGATGAACGGGCTGCAGTCCTCCCTGATGGACGAGAATCCCTCGAAGGCCTCCTCGGTCATCGATATGGACGACGAGCTGGACCGGCTCAAGGCCGCTTCCGACAGCATCCTGGTGGAGTACGCCCGGGAGCATACGGACGAGCTTCCGGTGGTCATGGGGCTCGGCAGCATCTTCCGCAAGCTCGAGCGCACCGGCGACCATCTGACCAATATCGCGGAGGAGATAGTCTTCTATGTCGATGCGAAGGTGCTCAAGCATACGGCCATGTTCTCAGGCAGGGAGTCTTAGTGAAGGAGATAGTGCGGTAATAAGTGTTAATAATTAGGTTGGAAAACAACTATGTTGGAGCGCGTATCGCGGCCTAACATAGTTGTTTTGTTTATAGTGGGCGGGAATATCGCTATCTTTGGAATCTAAAACACATACCGTATGAGATTCTATATCGTAGACTGTTTCGCCGAGGCGAAATACCAGGGCAATCCACTGGCCGTCCTCATCCCCGACCGGCCTGTCTCCGATGCCGAGATGCAGCGGATAGCCATAGAGATAGGCTTTTCCGAGACGACCTTCATCATGTCCGGACGTCAGGCCGACGGAGGCTATGACGTGCGGATTTTCACGACCTCCTGCGAGGTACCTTTCGCAGGGCATCCTACGCTCGGGACGGCATACGTCATCAGGGAAATGCTCGAGGGCGGACGGCCGTCGCGTGTGCTGCTCAACCTCAGGGCCGGGCAGATTCCGGTGGACTTCGCTCCGGACGGCATGGGTGTCATGACGCAGAATCAGCCGGTGTTCGGAGAGATTCTGCCCCGGGATGCGGTAGTGGCTGCGGTGTCGCTGTCGGAGGACGATGTCCGGGACGATTTTCCGGTCCAATGGGTGTCGACCGGGCTGGAGGCTGTGATCACCCCTCTGCGGTCCGTTGAGGCCCTCGAGCGCTGCCGGGTCAACTACGACGAACGGCAGCGGTTCATCGACCGGCACTATGCGTGCAGTCTGCTGTACTTCGTGCCGATGCCGGACGGCAGTCTGCGGGTGAGGGTCTTTATGGAGGACCCCGGCTTCCTCGAGGATCCGGCTACGGGCAGTGCCAACGGTGACCTGGCGTGCTGGCTGCTCCGCCACGGCTTCTTCGGCGAGGCGCGGAGTCTCAGCTATACGGTGAGTCAGGGCAGCGAGATGGGACGGCCCTCGCGGCTTCATGTGGAGGCCTCGTATGATGCGGCCGGCGGGCTTTATTCGACCCGGGTCGGCGGCAGGGTCTTCGTGGTGGCCGAAGGGGAATGGAGGTGACGGCAGTGCGGCGACGGACGCTTCTGATGCCGGTCTGCATATAACGAAATCGAGAAGGTGGTGGCGAAATGCCTTTTCCCCCGGCACCTTCCGGTCAACCGGAAACAGGAATAACTATGGAAAGAGTGCGGGTAATTGTTCTATATTTGCAGGCTGAAAAAATGATTTGAAATGAGAAAGATTCTGATAGTTCTGGCGGGCCTTTCGGTGATGCTGTGCTCGTGTGCGCAGAAAGGCACGGAATTTACTGTACTGCAGTGGAATATCTGGCAGGAGGGAACTATGGTTCCCGGAGGATATGACGCGATAGTGGACGAGATCGAGAGGCTCAGGCCGGATTTCGTGACCTTCAGCGAGGTGCGCAACTATCACGGTATACGGTTCTGCGACAGGATAGTGGCCTCGCTGCGGGAAAGGGGGCTGGAATACTACTCGTTTTACAGCTACGATTCCGGGCTGCTGAGCCGGTATCCGATAACGGACTCCACCACGGTATTTCCGGAGAATGGGGATCACGGCAGCATCTATCGGATGGTCTCGGAGATAGACGGACGGGAGATCGCGGTGTACACTGCCCATTTAGACTACCTCAATGACGCCTATTACAATGTCCGCGGCTACGACGGCTCCACCTGGGAGAAGATTCCCATCCCGCAGACCGTCCTCGAGGTGCTGCAGGTCAATGACGCCTCGCAGCGCGATGACGCCATCCGGGACTTCATCGCCGCCGCCCGCAAGGACATCGAGGCGGGGAGAATCGTCATCCTCGGCGGGGACTTCAACGAGCCCTCGCACCTGGACTGGATCCGGGAGACCAAGGACCTGTACGACCACAACGGGCTCATCATTCCCTGGACAGTGCCCCTGATGCTGGACAATGCCGGATTTGTCGACACCTACCGGGAACAGTTCCCCGACGTATTGTCCCATCCTGGATTTACCTTCCCGGCCGACAATCCCCTGATACCCGTCGAGCGCCTTACCTGGACCCCCGATGCCGATGAGCGCGACCGCATAGACTACATTTTCTATTACCCTTACCCGGGACTGGAGCTGCTCGATGCGGCAGTCTTCGGACCGCGGGGCAGCATCTGCAACTCGCAACGGGTGACGGAGGCCACTGAGGATCCTTTCATTGAGCCGCTGGGAGTGTGGCCTACCGACCACAAGGGAGTGCTGGTGAGATTCCTCCTGCAGTAGCCCGCCTCAGCGCAGCAGCCAGGCGAGGGCACGGGCCATGCGGAGCTCTGGATGGTCGAAGTGGTTGCCGGGATTCCATTCGAAAGTGGTCTTGATGCCGTATGACCTGACCCTCTCCACCACTTCCGCGGTGCAGGCGTCCACCCGGCTCATCAGCGGATGGCGGGTGCGGCTCTCCCGGTCGCCGAGGGAGAAATAGGCCTTTTCCGGGCCGGTATTTTCCCCGCAGCCGCTCTTCGGCGCATTGTTCCTGATATAATCCGTGAATCCCGGATACCAGAGGGATCCTGAGACGCTTGCGACCCTCCGGAAATACCCCGAGTTCCACGCGGCCCAGAGGGCGAAGAGGCCTGCGAGGGAGTAGCCGGCGATAACCGGCAGGAAACGGGCCGTGGTACCGTCCGCAGCGTTCGTGCAATCTGCCTTACCGGCATTGTCAGCCTTACACATGTCTCCCGCATTGGCATCAGATGTGCGTGTACTCAGATTCCCATTTGCCTGACTGCCCTGTGTGTCCCGTATGAACCTGCTGACTTTCGCCTCCACCTGCGGGACGCACTCCTCCATCATCCAGCGCAGATGTTCCGCCGCCAGCCCCTTGTACGGCGCCTGACCTTTCCACACCCCCTCCGCCGGCCATGGCGACAGCTCGTCGTCCAGCCCCGTACCCGGATTGTTGACCGACACCAGCACCATCGGCGGGCAGTCCTTCAGCCCATGGCAGGCCTTCCAGACGTCCTCGCCGTTGCCGCGGAAGGAGTGGAGGTAGACTATGGGGAGAGGGGACATGCCGCCGGCTGTGTTGTCGTTCCAAATAGTGTAGTTCATGGGACAAATGTAGATAAAATCCGTGAAAGACTTGCTGGGATTTGACTGCAAGGCTCTGTGGTCAGGATGACAGTGTGCATAAATTAGATTAAATCCAAGTAAATTTTTCATTTATATAGTCTCTATAAAAATTTTTATATATTTGCAGAAAATTAAAATTTAATACCATGAAACAATATACTGATTTTAAAAGACTCTACTCGTTGTCTAAAACACTTAGGTTTAA
>DVHI01000024.1 GCA_018712275.1 Candidatus Coprenecus avistercoris
TCATACAGAGTATTTCCGTTGTCAGAATCGGGGTCGAAGTCGAGTCCGGACGTGGTGTTTGCCTGCGGATCTGCATCTATCAGCAGTGTCTTCTTTTCCAGAACAGCCAGAGAGGCAGCGAGATTGATGGCAGTGGTGGTCTTCCCGACACCTCCTTTCTGTTTGGCGATAGCAATTATTTTACCCATATTAATCTTTTAAGCGAATTTGCAAAATTAGAAATTCTTTTCATCCAACCGATAATTAATATTATTTTCGCGAAAATTTTTATCAAACAGATGAATGACAGTTCTTGGATTGCAGTAATAAACCCCAATGCCGGGGGAGGCAGGGTCGCAAGGGAATGGCCTCTGCTGTCCAATATGTTGAAAGATAGGGGATTCCCATTTGAAGAAGTGTTTACTACGCACCGTTATCATGCAGTCGAGCTGGTTATATATTCCCTCAAGCGTGGCTTCCGCAACTTCATCTCTGTAGGAGGCGACGGTACTCTTCACGAGATAGTCAACGGCATATTCCATCAGAAGGAGGTGCCGGTCAGTGAGATAACCCTGGCAGTGCTTCCCGCCGGTTCGGCCAATGACTGGACCAGGATGTATAGGATTCCCAAGGACTACGGCAAGGCCATAGAAACAGTTCTGGAAGGACGGACAGTGATGCAGGATGTGGCCCGCGTGGAGTATTCCCAGGCCGGTGTAAGGAATGTCCGCTATATGGTGAATGTGGCCGGAGTAGGGCTGGATGCCAATATATGCAGTAGGTGCAATGCATCCAAGGACAAGGGAAAGTCGGGCGATATGGCATACGTCAAGGCTGCCTTCAAGGCCTTGGTCGGCCGTACGAGCAATCCAGCCAAAGTGGTGGTGGACGGCAGGAACTTCTTCACTGGGAAAATGTTCTCCATAGCGTTCGGTATCGGCAGGTACAGCGGAGGAGGGATGATGCAGGTTCCGGATGCTGTGGCCGATGACGGACTCGTCAATCTGATGGTCGCCCGCAAGGTGTCCAAAATCAAGTTTCTGCTGCTGTTCAAGCAGCTCTTCAAGGGTACAATCTACAATATAAAAGAGGTCACCCATAAGACAGCCTCCAGAGTTACGGTCATCACCCGCAGGCCGGACAGGGTGGAGATAGACGGGGAGGTGGTGGGTACTACACCGATGAATCTGGAGGTCCTGCCCAGGGCTCTCAGAGTAGTGGTAGGCAGGGATTTTAAATAGACAGGCGATATGTACGGATATGTGACGGTGTTGATAGAAGGTATAGCGGCAGGCCTTTTCGCCCTGACCGCGGCCCTGTATCTGGGTGTGTTCAAGAAGAACCGGTTGAGGGTGATTACGGGCATAATCCTGGCCGTATATGCGGCATATCTTGTCAAGGACATCGTGTATCTTCTTCCTTATGTTACTTCCAACGACTATATTTACAAGGTCCTGCTATCGGTGGACAACTGGGCTGTTCCTCTCTATGCGGTATATGCCTTCGAGGTTATCTCCCCGGGACGCATAACTATTCCCAAGTTTCTGCTTCTGATATTACCGTTTGTCGGCATGACCATCCTGTACGCAGTATGGCCGTATGACTGGATGTTCAGCCTGCAGGTTCTCTTTGCCTCGGTATTCTCAGCAGTATGCATGTGCGTGGTGCTGAGGATGACCATAAAGTACAGGCGCAGGCTTCTGGACAACTGCTCGGACATCACCCACATGGACATCCGCTGGATGTGGGTGAGCATAGCCCTCTTCCTGCCCAATCTGGTGCTGTGGACCTTCCTGTCGGCCAGGCTGGACTATATCCTGGATGCTGTCTATTACATCACTCTGTCCGTCAGCTGGGGCATAGTGGCCTACCATACATATTTTTTCATACCTCAGACTGGACAGGACATCTGGGCGGATCTGCTGCCTTCCTCGGCCGCTTCGTGGAATTTTGCCCGGAAGCTTAGCGAACTGGCCTCGAACGGTTATTTTATCCGCTCTCCCCGTCTTACCCTCTCGGAGCTGGCGGCCGAACTGGGAACCAACAGGACTACGCTCTCCAACTATCTCAACCAGGAGGTAGGCACTACATTCTACGACTACATCAACTCTCACCGGATCTCCGAGGCTGAGAGGCTGCTCGCCGAGCCCTCCGGACACTGGTCGGTCGAGCAGTTGGCCGAGATGTCCGGTTTCAACTCGGTTTCCACTTTCCGGCGTGCCTTCTCCAAGAAGCACGGTATGTCTCCGCAGCAGTACCGCAAGAGGGTGCTCAGAGGACGGAGATGTACGTGTTGACATGTATTTTACGTATTGGCATTTCTTTGTTTTCCGGGTATTTAACCAGTGACCCGAGATATTGACAGGATGGCGCGTGAGCCGTCTTGTGTTTTGCTATATTTGAAAGCGTTAAACCTAATACCCTACGAATATGGCTCAAAAACAAGACGGGAAAAAGAAAAATGCTCCCAAGAACAGGAAGAAAGCGATGCGCGAAGGCTATCTGTCGTTCGACATCGATGAAGTGAAGCGTCTGTCGGAGAGCGACAGCCCCAATGCCGAGGCCTACGGCTACCTCTATCAGGCAGTGACAACCCAGGCCGGTACTGCCAAAGGCATCGATGACGCATATCCAGAGACGGCAGAGGAGACCGCCCGGATGCTGGAACTGCTGAATATGGCCAAGAAGGCACTGGTGGACAAGGACGACCAGTATTTCAAGTTCTGCACTGTGGATTTGGAGATGATTCTGGACTGGTCATCCACAAGGCACTGGAACTTCCAGTGGCAGGTGATACTCGGTGTGATACTTACGGTGGCCTTCCTTTCCTGGAGAGTGGACCAGAAGCAGGAAAGCGTGGAGAACAGGCAGGAGAATGTCGCAGCAGTCGAGAACTGGGAGGAAACTGATACTGTTCTCAACTGGGATACTACTCCCGAAGATCTCTACAGTCCGGCCGGTTTTGTCAAATATGCTAATCTGAGTGCTAAAAATTATAAGCTGTTGTCTCTTTATGAGCAGAAGTCCTATTATGCCAGTGCGGTGGAGGCTGCTGACGAATATGCCGCCAGGGCCGATACCGCTCAGTCGAGGGATGTCAGGAAAAGCTTAGAGGAGCGGCGTGACGAGTCCCTTGCCCATGCAAAGGAGTGCAGGAAAGAGTTCGACAGGATCAATAAGATGGATTTCAAGGATATAAAGAAGATGGCACTGGATGAGTACGGTTCGTGGCTCAAGAGCGCCAAGGCCGAGAAACGGGCGGTCAGGGCCTGGAACATATTCTTCATCATCCTGATACCGGTCTATATCTTCGCCGAGCGTCCCTACGGTTACACCATCACCCGTACCAGGGCCGAATCCAGCACTCTGAGGGGTATCAGCAAGTTTACTTACGCCCTGTCGGCGATGATGATGGGCAGCGCCGCCTCGATAAGCTGGATCCAGACAGTGAGGAAGTACAGCGACGGACATACCGAAAGATCTTACGATGCAGGAACCAACGCACCTGTGATGATAATGAAGGCATGCCTGTATATCGCCGCGTTTGCTTTGGTCTGCATAGTGTCATGTATTCTGATGCTTTATATGACCATCCAGGGTCTCAGGCGCAACTACAACTGGGCGCCCCTGCTGGCCAAGGCCAAGGTAGCCGCTTCTTCGGCCGCATCGAAGGCTAAAAAAGAAGGTAAATAAATAATGTTCGTTTAAAGTTGAGGCAAAGTTATACTTTAATGAAGTAAAAAACAAATTAAAAAATAGCAATTTAGGATTTAAACGAGATATAAGTTTTAAACGAACATTTAAAATTTAGTTCCTACTGCTGAACTATGAAAATTTCATAAAGGACCGGTGCTTGGGGGATGCCGGTCCTTTATTATTTATACAGGATCTACGTCTATGGCTATCCCGGAGGAAGGTATACGGCGTAGCCGTGTATAGAGTCTGTCCTTGTCCTTGGCCCAGTTCCGGTTACGGTCAGTCTTTATCAGGAATTGCAGCTGAAACTCTCCAGAACTCTTGTCACCCGGTGGTGTGGCTGGTCCACAGATGTTCCTGAAGCCGCTTTCCCCCAGAATGTCTGAGACTTCCTTTGCCAGGCTGTCCAGTTTTTCCTTATCTGGGGATTTGAGCAGCAGCCTGATGATTCTGGTGAAAGGAGGATATCCGAATTCCCGCCTTTCCTCCATCAAAGACTCGAGGTTCCCCTTCTCCGGAAGCCGCAGCATACGGAATACCGGATGGTCCGCCCGGCTGGTCTGGATGATCATTTCCCCCGGAGTGTCCCTGCGGCCTGCCCTGCCCATGAACTGCAGGAGCAGCTGGAGGGCCCTCTCGTCCGCCCGGAAGTCGAATACCGAGGTCACAGCCTCGGCCTTGAGCACTGCCGTCAGGGTCAGGTGCTTGAAATCGAACCCCTTGGATATCATCTGGGTGCCGACCAGAATATCTATTTTCCCTTCGGAGAACTGTCTTAGAATCCTTGTTTCCTCCTTTTTGTCCTTAGTGGTGTCCGCGTCGAAGCGTTCTATGCGGGCATCTGGGAAGAATGTCCGCAGCTCTTCCTCTATCTTCTCGGTGCCGTCTCCTAAGAACTTCATCGGAGCCTTCCCGCATTGGGGGCAGGCGGCGGGGGCAGGCTCCGAATGTCCGCACCAGTGGCAGCTCAGACTGTGGCTGAACTTGTGGTAGCTCATGGGAATGTTGCAGGAGGGGCAGCGGGGTATGAAGCCGCAGTCGGGGCATTCCATGGCCGAGGCGTAGGCTCTCCGGGAACGGAAGACGAGCACCTGCTCGTGCCTTTCCAGCCGGGCTGTTATGGCCTTGAGCAGAGTCAGGGAAAATGCCCCTTTCACGGCATTCCTGCGTCTCTGCAGGGGCATGTCCACGATAGTGACGGTGCTGCCGCCGCCCTCGAAATAGCGGTGGGAGAGGGGGACGTATTCCAGCCTGCCGGTGCGTACGTTGTACAGGCTCTCGAAGGAGGGGGTGGCGGAACCGAGGAGTACCGGGCAGCCCTGGATCCGGCCCAGCATCAGGGCGGTGTCCCGGCCGTGGTAGCGTGGAGCCTGGTCGGTCTGCTTGTAGGACTGGTCGTGCTCTTCGTCCACTATGATGAGGCCCAGGCGGCTGTGGGGCAGGAATAGGGCGGAGCGGAGGCCCAGGACGATGTGCGGTTCTGCGTCGGAGGCCACCCTGCTGTAGACTTCTCGCCGATGTGCCGCTGTCTGCTTGGAGTGGTATACCAGTAGTCGGTCGGGGAAATACCCTGCCAGACGGCTCTGGATCTGGCGGCTGACGGCTATCTCCGGGACGAGGTAGAGTACGTTCAGTCCCTTTTTGAGACATTCGGCCGCCAGTGTGATGTAGATCTCCGTCTTGCCCGAGCCGGTGACTCCGTGCAGGAGGACGTTACGGCCGGCTGCAAAGTGCTTTCTGATATCTGCTGCCGCTGTTTCCTGTTCCGGCGAGAGGACCGGCAGCTCCGCCCGGCTGATATCTGCCGGGGATGCCGGCCTGATGCCTGCGCCGCTGTCAGGTGATCCGTCAGCTGCCCCGCCATCACCGGATGCGGCCTGCTGTTTCGGCCGCTTGAGAGCCTTGACCGTAGACGGGGCCGCGAAGCGGAAGGCCTCCCCCAGCGAGCACATGTAGTAGGACGCCACCTGCCGCAGGAAGTCCATATTGGCCTGTGTCACCGGAGGAAAATTGACCGCCTCCTTGACCGGCTTTATCTTCGAGATGTCGAACTCCGGCTCATCCTTCACCCTCAGCACCACCGCCGTGTAGGCCCTGCCCACCACCGTCACCCTCACGAGACTGCCTGGCACTATGCTCCCCTCCAGCTCCTCCGGAACCGAATAGGTCACGGAGTCCCTGAACTTCAGCGGTATTATCACGTCTACGAACCTCATATTATGCCATGCGGATTTGTCAGTTAACAAATGCAAATATAGCAAATGAAATCCGATAAACTACCGGGTCTTCCTGTAGCTCATGACGGCCCATGTGCCGAAGAAAATGTCAAACCCCAGCAATGCCAGAAACTGATGACCGAGGTCTGCTAAAGAGCATCCCTGCAGATAGACGCCCCTCATCATCTCTATGAAGTATCTCGGAGGGTTCAGCCAGGTGATGACCTGCGCCCACCGGGGCATGGAGGATATGGGAGTGAGCAGTCCGCTCATCAGCATGAAAACCAATATGAAGAAGAACATGACGAACATTGCCTGCTGCATGGTGTCAGAATAGTTGGAAACTATTAGACCAAATCCGGAAAGTGCGAATATGAAAAGGAGGGAAAACAGATAGACAGTCCAAATACCGCCATGCGGCGACAACCCATATACAGCCCAGGCCAGCAACATGCAGATG
>DVHI01000025.1 GCA_018712275.1 Candidatus Coprenecus avistercoris
CATCGTCTTCATCTTCATCCTCATCATAATCATCGTCATCATCTTCTCCATCCCCGAAAAGAGTTCCGTTGTCGAGCTCATCCAGCAGCGACTGAGCATATTCGGAACCCATGGAGGCTCCTTTCTCCAGCAACTCCCGGCATTTGTCCATATCCTCCTCTACGGGAACGCCCGCTCCGTACATAAAGCCCAGGAGTGCCCACGCCTCAGGCAGGTCGGCCTCTTCGGCAACTTTCAGGGCCAGGTCGTATGCCGCCTCCGGATCCTGCTCGATACCGCTGCCGGTGAACATCCTCTCGGCTATCCTGAAGCAGGCCTCGGGTACACCTGCGTCCGCAGCTTTGCGGAACCATCTGACAGCCTCCTCATCATCCGTGTCTTCTTCATTTTCGGGGAAGGCGTATTCCAGTCCTACCAGATATTGTGCCCATTCGTCGCCTTTTTCGGCGTATTTGAGCAGTTGCTTGAAGCTCAAGCTGTCATAGTCTATGTCTTTCATAATCGGAAGGTTTATAGGGTTGTCTTTTCGGCGAAATATTTCCATAGGGAGCAGAGCATCGGGGCCTGGATGATCTTTCCCTCGCGCATGAGGTGCAGTACCTCATCCTCGTAGAGGAGGTGCACGGCGATGTCTTCAGTCGCCTCCAGCCGCTGGTCTCCTATTTTGTGGACTCCGGTGGCAATGAAGCTGTAGCAGAGGTTGGTACTGGTGCTGGGGTTGGGGGCTGCCACCATGTTGAGACGCCAGGAGCCTCCTCCGAAACCGGTCTCCTCCAGAAGCTCGCGGCGGGCAGCCTGTTCCGGTGTCTCGCCCGGCTCACAGACTCCGGCAGGGATCTCGTAGCCTACCTCGCCCCTGCCGTGGCGGTACTGCCGCTCGAATACCATGCGTCCGTCCACGGTGATGGCGATGATGTTGATCCAGTCAGGGTATTCGAGAACGTAGTATTCCGGATTGATTACCCCGTTGGGAAGCCGCACTTTGTCGCGGCGGGCCGTGAGCCAGGGGCGGTGGATGAGGTATTCGCTCTCGAGGACAGTCCATTTCCCGATATCGTTGCCGGAAATATCCTCTTGCCCGGAGATGGCCCGATTTTCTTTTGTCTCAGGTGTATCCATAATGTGTATTTCTGATTTCAGATATTCTGGACTGTAGCTTCTTTAAGCTCTCTGTTGAGATAACCGGAGTAGTCGGTGACTATCCGGTCGTAGTCCTCGTTGAAAAGAGGGGAGGATATGAGGAAATCGGCGGTGCTGCGGTTGCAGGCCGTGGGGATGTTGTAGAGGTTGGATATGCGGAGCAGGGCCTTGACATCCACGTCGTGGGGCTGCTGCTGCATGGGGTCCCAGAAGAATACTATCATGTCTATCTCCCCCTCTGCTATGAGGGCTCCGAGCTGCTGGTCGCCTCCGAGCGGACCGGATTTCAGTCTGGTGATGTCCAGGTTTTTATCTGCCGGGTCATCGGCTTCCAGGGCTTCCTGTACGAGACGGCCGGTGGTACCGGTGCAGATGAGACGGTATTTCTCCAGGGTGCCGCGGTTGAAACGGACCCACTCGATGAGGTCCCGCTTGCGGTTGTCGTGTGCCACGAGGGCGATGGTTCTGATTTTCATATTACAAAATTCGGTTATAAATTCAACTTATGGTGGAATAGTCTATGAACTCTCCGGAAGTCTGCCGCAGCCGGTCCAGTCCGGAGCGCAGCAGGGCGGAGGAGGGTTTCTCGAGCAGGGGGTCGTCGGCAAGGATGCCTGATGCTGCTGCCCGTGCCTGGTTGAGGATGGGGGAATCCTTGCCCAGGTCGGCTATGCGCAGGTCGAAGGCCAGGCCGCTCTGTCGCGTACCTTCCATGTCTCCGGGACCGCGCATGCGGAGGTCGGCCTCTGCGAGTTCGAAACCATCGTTGGTGGAGCACATGAGTTCTATCCGTTTCCGGGAGTCTTCGCTGAGCTTGTAGCCGGTCATCAGCAGGCAGTATGACTTCTCTGCTCCGCGTCCTACCCGGCCTCTCAGCTGGTGCAGCTGGGACAGCCCGAATCTCTCGGCGCTTTCGATGACCATCACCGAAGCATTCGGCACGTCCACTCCGACCTCAATGACAGAGGTGGCCACGAGGATGTCCGCCTTGCCGTCTGCGAAGAGTTTCATGTCGAAGGCCTTGTCCTCGTTCTTCTGCTGGCCGTGTACCACTGCGGTGACGAATTCCGGAGCCTTGAAGTAGTCTACTACGGTGTTGTACCCCTGTTCCAGGTTCTGATAATCGAGTTTCTCGGATTCCTTGATCAGGGGGTAGACGATGAAGGCCTGCCGTCCCTTGCGTATCTCGCTCTTGATAAAATCGTACATCTTGAACCTCTGCCCCTCCGTCACATGGATGGTCTGTACAGGCTTGCGGCCAGGAGGCAGCTCGTCGATTACGGACACGTCCAGGTCGCCGTAGAGGGTCATGGCCAGGGTCCGCGGGATGGGCGTGGCCGTCATCACCAGGATGTGGGGCGGCTCGGATGCCTTGAGTCTCAGCCTGGCCCGCTGGTCCACCCCGAAGCGGTGCTGTTCGTCGATGACCACGAAGCCGAGGCGGGAGAAGACCACATTGTCCTCGATGACCGCGTGGGTGCCGATGAGGATATTGATGCTGCCGTCCCGGAGCCCCGCGTCTATCTCCCTGCGCTCCTTGGCCTTAGTGCTGCCCGTGAGCAGGGCGACACGGACGGGCGAGCCGGCGAGGTTCCGCTCGAAATTGCGCATGTGCTGCACTGCGAGCACCTCCGTGGGAGCCATGACACAGGCCTGATAGCCGTTGTCCACCGCGATGAGGGCCGTCAGCAGCGCCACCATTGTCTTGCCGCTGCCCACATCCCCCTGCAGGAGGCGGTTCATCTGTTTCCCGGATACGGTGTCCCGCCGTATCTCCTTGATTACCCGCTTCTGCGCCCCTGTAAGCTCGTAGGGCAGCCGGTTGTAGCAGTAATTGAACGCTTCCCCCACCTTGTGGAAGAGGATTCCGGAGGCTCCGCTCATTCTCACATTTTTCTGCCGGAGGAGGGAGAGCTGGAGGAAGAAGAGCTCCTCGAACTTGAGGCGGTAGCGGGCGGCCTCGAGGCTCCGCATATCCTTGGGAAAATGGATGTTGGCGAGGGCAAATGCCAGGGAAGGCAGTTTCTGGGAGGAGAGGACTTCCTGGGGAAGGGTCTCCTGGACAGCCCCTGCAATCTTCTGCTGGAGGGTCTGCTGGAAGCGGGCGAAGACCTTGATGGAGATGCCGTTGTTGCGGAGCTTGTCGGTGCTGGAGTATATGCCGATGAGGGTGGAGGGCCAGGAGGAGGCTCCGCTCTCGCCGACCGGGTCGAGCTCCGGATGGACCATGTTCCAGCCGCCGTTGAAGAGGGAGGGCTTTCCGAAGACGATGTACTCGCGGTTGGGGGAGAGCTTGTCCTGGATCCATTTTACTCCCTTGAAGAATACCAGATCGATGGTGCCGCTGTCGTCCCGGAGGGTGGCGATCAGGCGGGCGCCCTTGCCCGTGCCGGCCGTGGATGTCCGTATTATCCTGCCCCTGAGCTGGATATAGGCCATCGACGAGTCTATCTCCGAGATGGAGTAGACCCGGCTGCGGTCGATATAGCGGTAGGGGAAGGTGTATAGCATGTCCCGGAAAGTGCGGATGCCGAGCTCCTTGTCCAGGAGGGCGGCCCGCTTCTCTCCGATGCCGGGGAGGTACTTGATATCTCTGTCAAGAATATTGGACATACTGACAAAGGTAGCGAAAAAGTGATTAAATTTGCACGCCCGTCACTAAGGCGGACCACAAAATTTATAGCCATGAATAGGAAAATTATAGTAGGAATCACCCAGGGTGATACGAATGGAATAGGCTATGAGGTGATTATCAAGTCTCTGACAGATGCACGCCTCCTGGATCTCTGCATCCCGATCGTCTATGGCTCCTCGAGGGCATTCGGCTTCTACAAGAAGCAGCTCTCCGAAGTGGAGAATCTCAATACCAACATCATCAATACCGCCAAGGACTTTCATCCCAAGCGGGTCAATATCATCAACTGCGTGCCGGACAATTTCCGCATTGATCCCGGACAGCCCTCGCCCGAGGGAGCCGAGGCTTCGTTAGTATCCCTGCAGACGGCGGTCAAGGACTTAGTGGCCGGAGACCTGGACGCTCTGGTCACGGCACCTCTGAACAAGAAGGATGTGGCCCTGCACATGCCCGGATTCATCGGCCATACCGAGTATCTGACCGAGCAGAGCGGAGGAAGTGACGGCATGATGTTCATGGTGTCCGGCAAGATGAGGGTAGGAGTGGTGACCAACCACCTGCCTCTGTCCTCGGTGCCCGGAGCCTTGTCAGTGGAGAAGATTCTCGGTAAGATCCGCGTCATGGACCAGTCCCTGAGAAAGGATTTCGGTATCGTGCGGCCAAAGATAGCTGTGCTCGGACTCAATCCTCATTCCGGAGACGGCGGTCTGCTCGGACGCGCCGAGATAGACGTCATCAGTCCTGCCATCGAGGCTGCTGGCCGCGAGAACATCTTAGCTTTCGGACCCTACTCCCCGGACGGATTCTTCAGTACCCACCAGCAGTACAACTTCGACGCTGTCCTGGCCATGTACCACGACCAGGGACTCATCCCCTTCAAGGCCTTAGCCTTCGATACCGGAGTCAACTTCACCGCCGGTCTGCCGGTGGTGCGCACCGCTCCGGACCACGGAACCGCATACGAGCTGGCCGGTAAGAATGCGGCCAATCCCATGCCCATGAAGTCGGCCATTTACGAGGCCATCGACATAGTGCGCAACCGCTGGAACTACGAGCAGATGAGGGAGAATGTCCTGAAAGCGCCGTCAGCACCCGAGGGCGGCTCCAAGGGCGGAGTCAAGGGACCGGTGTAGTGTTGTGAGCGATGTGCGCTGAGCGGAAACTGCTGCCTATAGAGATTTTCACCGACGGCTCGTCCCGGGGCAATCCCGGGCCGGGCGGTTACGGTGTCATCCTGCGCTGCGGGGAGCATTATAAGGAGCTCTCGGAGGGTTTTGCGCAGACTACCAACAACCGTATGGAACTCACAGCCGTCATCGTCGGACTCGAGGCGGTCAAGCGTCCCGATGCGGAAATCATCCTCTACAGCGACTCCAAGTATGTAGTCGACTCGGTCAATAAGGGCTGGGTCTTCGGCTGGGAGCGCAAGAATTTCGAAAAGCGGCTCAATGCCGATCTCTGGATCCGTTTCTTAGCTGTCTACCGCCGGCACCGGGTCCGTTTCGTCTGGGTCAAGGGCCATGCCGACAACCCCATGAACAACCGCTGCGACCAGTTAGCCGTGGCTGCTGCCACTGCTGTCATCAAAGCCAGCGGCGGAAAAACCCCAGAACCTCCTCCTGCATCTGCCGGTTGAAGAAATGTTTCTCGTCCCATATTCTGGTGACGAGCCTGTCTTCTGCATTATTGTCCTCCCAGGCTTTCCTCAGGATGTCGTAGGCGTCCTCCACGCCCTCGACGGGAAAGAGCTTGTCCTGACTGCCGTTGAAGAACAGGGCCGGGCGGGGACAGGCCAGGATGGCCGTGTGTGGATAGTCCATGTAGCGGCGCAGTCCGGGAACGATCATCGAATACGCCGAGCCGCCCTTGTTCTGGTTGTTGGTCATAGTCATCAGATGTTCCGTGGTGTTCATCCAGCATACTGAGGCCGAGGCGGCGATGCGGCTGCTCACGGCGGCCAGCATCCACGAGCGGTAGGCCCCCATCGAGAATCCCAGGCAACCGATGCGGGCGGTGTCCACGCAGTCCAGAGATGCCAGAAAATCCGTGCTGCGCATGTCGTCGGCAGTGATGATTCCGCCCCATGAGCCGCCCATCTGCAGCAGATTGGACGCCAGAGCCTGCTGCACGTCATAGTCCGCTCCTTCCAGCCGGTCCCTGTCACTCCAGTACAGGGCATCCACTGCCAGGACAACATAACCGTGCTGCGCCAGAAAGTCGCCTACGAATACCCCGTCATAGCATTTTTCCACCCATTGCAGGGCATCTTCCTGCACCTCGGGGGATACTCCGAAGGGCCGGACCAGTTTTTCCTTGCCTATTGTAAAATGGGCTCCGTGGTCGTGCAGCACCAGTACTGCCGGGAAGGGACCCTCTCCGTCCGGAACCAGCAGATACGCCGGGACGCGGTACCAGGCCGAGAGGGCGAATTCTATTTTCCGGGCAGTATATCCCTCTCTCTGCTCTGAGGCGGTCACTTCCATGCCGTATGCAGCAGGTGCCGGGGGGATATTCTCCATACATTCCAGGACAATGCTCCTGCCCCTGGCCCTCCACTTTCCGAAGTCCTTCTCCGGGCTGTTGCCCCAGGCCTCCGGCCAGGTAAGGGCTTCTTTCATCTGAGGGTAGAATGCCGGCATGAAGCCGCTGACTCCGTATTCCTGAGCGGAGAGAGGGAGGGAAAGCAACAGCAGGGCTGCTGCTGCAATGACGGGATGCGGTATTTTTATCTGCATGATTCCGGGTTTAAAAAAAGGCCTCCCGCTGAAGGAGTGCGGCAGGCCCGGTTAATACAATATGATGATGATCAGACGTTATTTTTCAATGGGCTTGTACTTGGGTACGAGGGCCTTCATGATGGACCAGGCGATCAGGTAGGCTACGGCGCAGATGCAGAAGACTATCATGTAGCCTGCAGGTTTGCCGCTGAATCCCAGGAAGGTGAATGCCTCGCCGAGCTCCTCCGAGTGGGTGAAGAGGGCGCCGGCTCCTTTATTGATCATGAAGGAGCCCACACCGCCCGCCATGCCGCCGATACCGGTGATGGTGGCGATGGCCGACTTGGGGAACATGTCTCCGATGGTGGAGAAGAGGTTGGCGGACCATGCCTGGTGTCCTGCTCCCGCAAGTCCGATGATCACTGCGGGCCACCATGCGGAGATGCCTCCGAGGGGCTGGGCGAAGAGGGCGAACAGGGGGAAGAAGGCGAAGATGAGCATTGCCAGCATACGGCCGTTGTAGGGGTTCATTCCCTTTTTCTCTACGAAAAGTTTAGGTAAGTAGCCTCCGAAGATGGAAAGCACGGTTACGATGGCGTAGAGGGTGAAAATCAGGGTAATGGCCTGGCTGGAGCTGGATGCGTAGCCGTATGTGTCGGAGAAGTAGGCGGGAGCCCAGAACAGGTAGAACCACCATACTCCGTCGGTGAAGAACTTGCCCACGATGAAGGACCAGGTCTGACGGTAGGTGAAGCATTTCCAGAAGGGAATCTTCAGTTCGTCTTTCTCGGGAACGGCAGCGGATGCCGCGGCCTTGGCGTCTTCGGCATCGTCCTGGTGGATGTATTCCAGTTCGGCTTTGCTGACGTGCCTGGATTTCTCGGGCTTGTCGTACATGAATACCCAGAAGCCCATCCAGATGAAGCCGAGGGCTCCGATGATGACGAAGGCCATCTCCCAGCCGCCGCCCACGCCGCGGTCCTTGAAGAACTGGGCGAGGAGGGGAATGGTGGCGGGGGCCACGAGGGCGCCGATGGATGCTCCGGAGTTGAAAATCGAGGTTGCGAAGGCCCTGTCTTTCTTAGGGAAGTACTCGGCTGTCACCTTGATGGCTGCGGGGAAGTTGCCGGCCTCGCCGAGGGCCAGGATGCAGCGGGCGGCCACGAAGAGCCAGACGCTGGTGGAGGCTATGGCCAAGGCGGCTGCCGAGCCGTTCTCGACAGCGGTCATCGCGGAGGCGTTCTCAAATCCCTCGATGTGTACGGTGGCCCAGCCGCAGATGGCGTGGAGGCAGGCTCCGGCGGACCATACCCCGATGGACCAGAGGTAGCCTTTCTTGGTGCCCATGAAGTCCACGAACTTGCCTGCGAAGAGCATGCAGAGCGCGTAGACTATGGAGAATATACCGGTGATGGTGCCGTAGTCACTGTCTGTCCAGTGGAATTCGGGTGCGATGAAGTCCTTCCAGGTCAGGGACAGGACCTGACGGTCCATGTAGTTGACTGTCGTGGCCAGGAAGAGCAGCACGCACATCCACCACCTCCAGTTGGTCATGAGTTTCTTGCTTGTGGATTCTTCTTTCATACAGTATCAGGTTTAGTTTCAGTTATTTCTTGGCGGCACGCGCTTCGGCTATGTAGCCCAGGGCATCGCGGCACAGGGCTGTGATGCGGCTCCAGTCGCCGGCGGCTATTGCGTCCTTGGGGAAGAGCTTGGAGCCCATGCCCACGCAGCTGACTCCGGCTTTCACCCACTCGGTCAGGTTCTCTCTGGTGGGCTCAACCGCACCGGTTACTATCAGCATGCTCCATGACATGGGAGCGAGCACGTTCTTGACAAATGAGGGACCGCCCACATTGCCGGCGGGGAAGACCTTGATCAGGTCGCAGCCGGCCTCCTGTGCGAAGCCTATCTCGGTTACGGAGCCGCAGCCGGGAGAGTAGGGGATGCAGCGGCGGTTGCAGACCTTGGCCACGTCAGGGTTGAAGAGGGGGCCTACGATGAAGCTGGCACCCATCTGGATGTAGAGGGAGGCCGTGCCGGCGTCCACTACGGTGCCGGCGCCGAGTACCATCTCAGGGCACTCCTTGGCGCTGTACTTCATGAGCTCGGCGAATACCTCGTGGGCGAAGTCGCCTCTGTTGGTGAACTCGAAGGCTCTGACACCTCCTTCATAGCAGGCCTTGAGGACCTTCTTGCATACCTCGATGTCGCTGTGGTAGAACACGGGCACCATACCGGTGCCGGTCATGGCCGTGAGGGTCTGTATCTTGTTGAATCTTGCCATTGTCTTTCCTCCTTATATTATTTATCTGCTTACACGTCCTGAGGCATCGCCCTTCATCAGGTTCTCCACCTCCTTGACAGTTACCTGGTTGTAGTCACCGAAGATGGTGTGCTTCAGGCAGGAAGCGGCTACTGCGAAGTTCAGGGCCTTCTGGTCGTCGCCGGTGTAGGTGAGCAGGCCGTAGATAAGGCCGCCCATGAAGGAGTCACCGCCGCCGACGCGGTCCACGATGTGGGTGATATCGTAGCGGGGAGAGGTGTAGAGCTTCTGTCCGTCGTAGAGGACTCCGCCCCAGGTGTTGTGGTTGGCGTTGATCGAGCCGCGCAGGGTGATGATGACTTTTTTAGCTCTGGGGAACTTCTGCATCAGCTGGGTGCATACGCTCTCGAACTCGGCTGCGTTGACCTTGCCTTCGGTCGCGGCTGCGTCGAAGCCCTCGGGCTTGATGCCGAAGACCTTCTCGGCGTCTTCCTCATTGCCGAGGATGATGTCGCAGCACTCTACGAGGGCGGGCATTACCTCGGAGGCCTTCTTGCCGTATTTCCAGAGGTTCTTGCGGTAGTTCAGGTCGCAGGAAACGGTTACGCCGAGGCGGTTGGCTGTCCTGACGGCCTCCAGGCAGGCGTCTGCGGCGCCCTGGCTGATAGCGGGAGTGATGCCGGTCCAGTGGAACCAGGAGGCTCCTGCAAGCACTTTCTCCCAGTCTATCATTCCGGCCTGTATCTCGGAGATGGAGGAGTGTGCCCTGTCATAGACTACCTTGCTGCCGCGTGCCACGGCTCCTGTCTCCAGGAAATAGATGCCGAGGCGGTCGCCTCCGTACACGCAGTAGTCCGTGCCTACGCCGTAGGAGTGCAGGTCGCGGACGCAGCTCTGCGCGATCTCGTTCTCGGGCAGCCTGGTGACGAACTGCACGTCGATTCCGTAGTTGGCCAGGGATACGGCCACATTGGCTTCACCGCCGCCGAATGTGGCGTCAAACTGTTTTGCCTGTGAGAACCTCAGGTAGCCTGGGGTAGAGAGACGGAGCATGACTTCTCCGAAAGTAACAACTTTTGCCATAGTACTGATTGGTTTTTCGCTCACAAAAATAGGCAATTATTTTTATTTTCGTGCACGTGCACGAAAATTTTTTAAAAAAACACGATTTTATTCCTATATTTGTACCGCGCGAGCCGCAGAAAATACGATAAAATATACGATATAAATGGAAGAAGAAAATAATAAAAAGATAACAATCGCCGACGTGGCCAAGCTGGCCGGTGTCTCAAAAGGCACAGTGGACCGGGTTCTTCACGACCGCGGCGGAGTCTCCCGGAAGAGCATGGAGAAGATACGGCAGGTGATAGATGAGCTTGGTTATGAGCCGAATGTGTACGCATCCATGCTCGCCATGCGCAAGGAGCACGTGATAGCGTGTATCCTCCCTGACAGCATAAAGGATGACTACTGGTATCTGGTACGCGAGGGGTTTGAGAAGGGAGGGGAGAATATCGCCTCGATGAATATCCGGACCCGGATTTTCCTGTACGACCAGTACAGTCCGGAGTCGTTCCGCAAGGCCGGTATGCAGCTTCTGGAGAGCAATCCGTCGGGGGTAGTGCTGCCTCCCTTTTTCAAGAACGACACTTATACCCTGGCGAATGCCCTCAGCCTCCGCGGCATCCCTTACGTGTACGTGGACTCCAAGCTGGAGGATGACGGACATTTTGCATATTACGGCATGCCCATGTACAAGAGCGGGTATCTCTGTGCCCGCCTCCTGACTCTGAGAGTCCCCCAGAAGCAGTTGAAAGGTGTACTGGTGGTCAGAATTATACGTGATAAGATGCGTCAGTCGGACCCGACTCTCAACCGCCGCTCCGGCTTCCTCGACTATATGGCCGAGCACTATCCGTCAAGTGATATTCACAACCTCTTCATTGACCCTCAGGCTCCCAAGGATACAGAACGTCAGCTCAACACATTCTTCAAGGCCCATCCCGGGATACACCACATAGTGATGTTCAACTCCCGCGTGCACCTGCTCTCGGAGTACCTGTCCCGGAATCCGGACCCCGACCGGGTAGTGATAGGTTTCGACAATCTCGAAAAAAATATAAGTGCGCTGAGCAGCGGGCTGATAAGTGCCCTTATCTGCCAACATACTGATCTCCAGTCATATAATGCGGTAATGGCCCTTTCTGACTACATCATCAAGCATAAGCGTCCGGAGCGGAAGGACAACTTCATGCACATGGATATACTCACCCCCCTCAATATCGAAAACTATTAGACAGAGACTGATTCGTTATCGTAGTCTCACCGTGGAAGGGGATATCCTCTGAAAAGGACGCGCTTCGCGCTTTTCCCTCCCACCGCTTCGCGGCGGGCCCCTCCCTCTAACAGGCCGAGGGTGGCATGCTTTTCAGAGGATATCCCCTTCCACGGTGACTGGTGTGCGCTTTTGGCTCAACGAATTGACTTCGGGGTGCACTTTGATTTAGGAACACCTGATACTCAGTTGGTTCAGAAACAGACTGCACATTTGCTCTCGTTAGTAACTGGGCAAATGTGCAGTTAATTTTTCATCAACTTGGTTGTCAATCCCTTACAAAACAGTCTGCACCCCGAAGTCAATTCGTTGGGAGGAGCCGGTGCGCGAGCTGCGTTTTCAGAGGGTTACGCCGGACTTGAAGATGGCAATCTCGCGAAAGTCCGACATCTCATTGTTGACCGGCTCTCCGGATGCGACTTTAAGTACGTATTCGATGAACTTGTGCAGCAGCTCTTCTCGGGAAGTGCCTTCCACGAGTACGCCTGCGTTGAAATCTATCCACAGCGGCTTGCGCTCAGCCAGCGGGGTGTTGGTGGACACCTTCATCGTAGGCACGTAAGTCCCGAATGGAGTACCGCGGCCGGTGGTGAACAGCACTATCTGACATCCAGCAGAGGCCAGGGCAGTGGCGGCCACCAGGTCGTTGCCGGGAGCGCTCAGCAGATTGAGCCCCTTGAGACTCAGCCTGTCACCGTATTTAAGAATGCCCCTTACGATGGAACTGCCGGACTTCTGGGTACATCCCAGGGATTTCTCCTCGAGGGTGGAAATGCCTCCGGCCTTGTTGCCCGGCGAGGGATTTTCGTACACGGGCTGTCCGTTGCGTATGAAATATTCCTTGAAGTCGTTGATCATGGCCACCAGGGAGTCGAATGTGGCCCGGTCGCAGCACCTGTTCATCAGCAGGGTCTCGGCTCCGAACATCTCGGGCACTTCGGTCAGCACCGTAGTGCCTCCCTGTGAGACAATCCAGTCGGAGAACAGTCCCAGGAGCGGGTTGGCGGTGATGCCGGAAAGGCCGTCTGAACCACCGCATTTGAGACCTACTTTCAGCTCAGAGACAGGTACTTCCTCCCTGACGTCATGGCGGCAGGCCTCGAAGATGCCGCGGAGCAGCTCCATGCCGTACCCGATTTCGTCACCCTCTACTTTCTGAGTCTCCATGAAGCGGATGCGGGAGGAGTCCACCGGACCGACAAGTTCGCGGAAGGCACTCATCTGGTTGTTCTCGCAGCCGAGTCCGACGACGAGCACTCCGCCGGCATTGGGGTGAAGTACCATGTCCCTGAGAATCTTACGGGTGTTCTCATGGTCGTCGCCCAGCTGGGAGCAGCCGTAGTTGTGGGGGAAGGCCACCACGGCGTCCACGCTGCCCTCGCGGCCTTCGATTTCCTTGCGGAACAGTTCCTCGAGACGTTCCACCGTGCCGTTGACGCAGCCTACCGTGGGGATGATCCAGATCTGATTGCGGATACCCACGCCCCCGTTGCTGCGGCGGAAACCCTTGAAGGTGAGTTGATTCCTTGCGGGCGGTATCTCTACGGGCACGGGGGTGTAGGAATATTCCAGCAGACCTTCCAGATTGGTCCGGAGCTTCGTATGGTCGATGCGGGTGCCTGCGGGGGCGTCGGCGGTCAGGTGGCCTATCGGGAAGCCGTATTTTATCACATTGTCCCCGGAGTGCAGGTCCCTGAGGGCAAATTTATGTCCTGCCGGTATATCCTCCGACAGGGTGAGCCGCAGCCCGTCTATCTCCACTGTCTCGCCGGAGGAGAGGGGATGTACGGCCACGGCCACATTGTCGGCTGAGTTGATCTTTATGTATCTGTCCATAATGCAGTTATGTCGCTACAGAATTTCCTCTACGGCGGCGCGCATGCCCTTGGCGGCTATCTTCTCCAGGTCTGCGGCAAGCAGGTCGGTCAGGCCGGGAACTGCATTGAGGTCCTCGTCCCAGATGTACTTCTCGGCGAGCACGCCCTCGGCTACCTTGCGGCAGTCACCTGTGGCCCAGAGCTCTGTCAGGCGGTCGAGTATCTTCTGGTCATCGGCGGGGGTAATGGTGTCCTCACCGCGCTTGCCGCCCTTGTAGTAGGTGATGATGGCGGCCAGGCCGAATACCAGGCCCTGAGGGAGGTGCCCCTTGCGCTCGAGGAAGATCCTGACGCCCGGCAGGTCGCGGGTGCGGTACTTCGGGAAGGAGTTGAGCATGATACTGGTAACGAAATGCTTGACGTAGGGGTTGACGAAACGGTCGAGTACGTCGCCGGCAAATTTCTCCAGTTCTTCCTTCGGCAGGTCGAGGGTCGTGAGCAGCTCGTCGAACATCACCTTGCGCACGTAGCGTCCGATGAGAGGATCCTCGACACATTCGCGGACGGTGTTCAGGCCGCTGAGGTATCCCACGGGGGAGAGAACGGTGTGGGGGCCGTTGAGCAGGGTGACCTTGCGATCGTGGTAAGGTTTCTCGCTGGGCACGAAGAGCACGTGCAGTCCGGCCTTGTCGGCGGGGAACTCGGCGGCCACCTCGGCGGGAGCCTCGATTACCCACAGGTGGAAGATCTCGGCCTTCACCACCAGGCGGTCCTCATATCCGATGCGCTCCAGAATCTCGTTGATGGTATCCTTGGGATATCCGGGCACGATACGGTCCACGAGGGTGCAGTACACTCCGCAGGAGTTCTCGAACCAGTTTTTGAATCCTTCAGGAAGCTGCCACAGCTCAATGTATTTCTCTATGCATTTTTTCAATTCCTTTCCGTTCAGAAAGATAAGCTCGCAGGGAAAGATGATCAGTCCCTTGTCGGGAGCGCCCTTGAAGTACTCCCAGCGGTGATACAGGAGCTGGACCAGCTTGCCGGGGTAGGAGGAGGCGGGGGCATCGTCAAGCCTGCAGGCGGGGTCGAAGGCGATGCCGGCCTCGGTCGTGTTGGAGATTACGAAGCGTATCTCAGGCTGCTCGGCCAGTTTCATATATGCGTCGAAGTCGCGGTAGGGGTTGATGCCGCGGCTGATGACGTCTATCATCTCTATCGAGTCCACCTGCCGGCCCTCGTCGATGCCCTGCAGGTTCAGGTCGTAGAGTCCGTCCTGCTCGTTGAGCATGTCCACCATGCCCTTTTCGATGGGCTGCACGACTACAACTGATGCGTTGAAATCGGTTTTCTGATTGGTCTTCCAGATAATCCAGTCCACGAATGCGCGGAGGAAGTTGCCCTCGCCGAACTGAATCACTTTTTCAGTATAGGTACGGGCCTTGACAGTTGAACGGTTTAATCTTTCCATGATATTGTTAAATATTGGTTTGTCACGTTTTCGTGCAAAATTACAAAAAAATCGTGAACGTGCACGATTTTGTTGTGTCTTTTGGAAATTAATTCTTATTTTTGTGCGGCATTGACCTGACGAATATCAATTAAAGGTAAAAATATATGGCTTCATTCATCCACAAAAACTTCATGCTCAGCAATGGCACAGCTGAGGAACTCTATCACGAAAGTGCTGAGAAACTGCCGATTATAGATTATCACTGCCATTTGGTACCCAAGATGATTGCCGAGAACTACCAGTTCCGCGACATCACGGAACTCTGGCTCGGAGGCGACCATTACAAGTGGAGGGCCATGCGCGGCAACGGTGTGCCGGAGGAGTACATCACCGGCTCCCGTACCCCCTTCGAGAAGTTCAGCAAGTGGGCTGAGACCGTGCCTTACACGATGCGCAATCCCCTTTATCATTGGACCCACCTGGAGCTGGCCCGTGTCTTCGGCATCTATGACCTGCTTAAACCGGATAATGCCAGGGAAATCTTCGACCGCTGCAACGAGCTTTTAGCCACGGAGGAGTTCCGCGCCCAGGGTCTTATGAAGCGTTTCAACGTAGAGGTGGTCTGCACCACCGATGATCCCGCCGACTCCCTGGAGTATCACAAGGCCATCATGGACAAGCCCTTCGGTGTGAAGGTCCTGCCTGCCTGGAGGCCCGACAAGGCCATGGCAATCGAGAATCCCGAGGCCTACATCAAGTATATTGAGAGCCTCGGAGCAGCTGCCGGTATGGAAATCCGCACCTACGACGACCTGCTGGAGGCCCTGCAGCGCCGCCACAACTTCTTCGCGTCGATGGGCTGCCGTCTCTCCGACCACGGTCTGGAAACATTCTATGCCGCAGACTACACCCAGAAGGAGGTGGACAAGATCTTCCGCAACACTCTCGACGGCAAGACTCCCGACGCCGAGGAACTGGACAAGTTCCGCAGCGCGATGCTCTATGACTTCGCAGCCATGGACGCCGCCAGCGACTGGACCCAGCAGTTCCACGTGGGAGCTATCCGCAACAACAATTCCCGCATGATGGCCCAGCTCGGTCCCGACACCGGCTACGACTCCATCCACGACGTACACTGCGCCGCCGCCGGCAACCGTCTCCTCGACCGTCTGGCCTCGGAAGGCAAGCTGGCCAAGACTATCCTCTATTGTCTCAATCCCGGGGACAACGAGGTGCTCACCACCATGGCCTACAACTTCAACGACGGCACCGTGCCCGGCAAGATGCAGTTCGGCTCCGGCTGGTGGTTCCTGGATCAGGAGGACGGCATGCGCAAGCAGATGAACGCTCTGAGCGCCCTCGGTCTCTTCAGCCGTTTCGTGGGCATGCTCACCGACTCCCGCAGCTTTATCTCCTATCCCCGCCACGAGTATTTCCGCAGAATCCTCTGCAGCGTGATAGGCGAGGATGTGGAGAGCGGACGTCTGCCCAAGAGCGAGATGTCCCGGATCCATCAGATGGTCCAGGACATCTCTTACAACAATGCTAAAAGCTTTTTCAATTTTTAGTTGAGGGGCTGAAAAATGAGGGACCTGTCCGGATAGGGCAGGTCCTTTTTTTATTGCACCTCGAGGATGTCAAGAGTGCCGCCGTCGTTCTTCTGGATGCGGGCGGTGGCGAAGCATCCGGTCTTGGCTCCGATCCAGCGTCCGGCCCTGGCGGTGAAGCTGTCTCCGATGGGCCGGAAGCGCTTGCCGTCGGTGCTGTAGGAAAATGTGCAGACGGAGCGGTCGTCTATCTCGACGCGAAGGGCAATGCCGGGGACTGAGACACCGCTGCCGGAGGAGGGCTGCAGGTCTTCGGGACCGAAGAGGAGGATACGGGCGGTCTCTGTCTCGGAGGCTCCGGTGTCGGCTCCCTCACAGATGACGTGTGTCAGGTATACGGAGCCGTCCTCATAGAGCAGGCTCAGGGCGGCGTAGCTCTCGCCCATGACGGTGATGCCGGCGCGGTCACCTCCGTAGGAGGGGTGGAAGCTGAGACGGGCGGTGAAGGAGTCTTCCGGGCCGATGAGCTTGCGCAGCAGCAGGGCAGGGGAGTTCCAGAGGTTACCGGATCCTTCGGGGAGTGGGCGGCAGATGAGGCGGAGACTGCCGGCGGAGGGGTTGAGGAAGTATTGTCCGACAGAGGGGTTGGCGGGCCACTGCCAGATAGGTGAGAGGACCGTTGTAGAGAAATCATCCCTGCGCTCCAGGGCGTCGGGACCTTCAATCTTCCGGGCCCCTGCGGATACGGGAGGACATTGCCATGAGGTGACCGGCTCGCCGGTGCCGTCCCCGTCGGGGTCGGTGCCCATCGAGCACCAGCCTTCATTGTCCCAGGTCATGGGCTGGAGGTGGACTACCCGGCCATAGGCGTAACGGTCCTCGAAATGCAGGAACCAGTGGCCGCCTTCGGTGTCCTCGACCCATGCGCCCTGGTGAGGGCCGTGGATGCCGGTATTGCCCTGGGCCAGGACGTTCCGGTACTCATAGGGGCCTGTGACACTGCGGGAGCGGAGGACGAGCTGCCACCCTTCCTTGACTCCCCCGGCCGGAGCGAAAATGTAGTACCACCCGTCGCGTTTGTAGAATTTCGGTCCTTCTACGGTGGGGTTGCCGTTGTGCTTGCCGTCGAATATGAGGATTTCCTCCCCGATGGCCCGGCTGCAGTCCGGAGCCAGTTCGCGGACGGAGAGGACGCTCTTGAATCCTGCCCGGCTGCCGGCCCATCCGTGAACCAGCCAGACACGCCCGTCATCGTCCCAGAGGGGACAGGGGTCGATCATCCCGCGGCCCTCGATGACCAGATGCGGCCGGGACCATTCTCCTGCAGGGTCCTCCGCCGTGATGCAGTAGATGCCGCGGTCGGGGTCGCCCCAGAATATCCGGTATATGCCGTCGTGGCAGCGGATGGACGGAGCCCAGACCCCATTGCCGTGGGAGGGCAGGGAGAAGTCTTCCTCCGGGGTCATCCTGGGCAGGGCGGCATTGACTATCTTCCAGTGCACCAGGTCGGCCGAGTGCAGGATCTGCAGGCCGGGCACGTGGTTGAACGACGAGGCGGTCATCCAGTAGTCGCCTTCAACCCGGATAGCGTCGGGATCCGAGTAGTCGGCGTTCAGAATGGGATTGACGTAAGTGGAGGACGTGTCCGCGGGGCTGCCTGAGCCGGCGGTGATTACAGCGGAGAGAGCTGTTGCGAGAAGAATGTTCATAATCGGATATTTTCCCCAAAGATAGGCATATTGTCACGAATTTATGTAACATATTTCCCGATAAGGTCGGGATATTTACGTAAATTTGCAGGAAAAAGTATGCCTATGGTTAGAACAGACTACAATTCATTGATGGTAAAGCGCATACGCAGGATACTCATGATATCCAGCAGCTACGATGCCTACATCCTGGAGGAGGACGGGCAGATAGAGGCGCAGTTGTACAGGGAATATATCGACCTGAATATCAGCAACCCTCCTGTGCTGACCTGGGTCAATACGACTCAGGAGGCTGTGGCCCTGCTGGAACAGAACCATGAATTCGATCTGATTATCAACATGTTCAATATGAGGGACGCGGATATCTTCGACCAGGCCCGCAATATCCGGGAGAGATGGCCGGAGATTCCGATAGTCATACTGACCAACTTCTCCAAGGAACTTCTGAAGAAAATAGGGGCCGCGGACCAGTCGGCCATAGACTATATTTTCACATGGAACGGCAATGCCGACCTTATCCTCGCCATCGTGAAACTCCTCGAAGACCGTATGAACGCCGACAGCGACATCCTCTCTTCCGGAGTGCAGGCCATACTGCTGGTGGAGGATTCGATTAGGTACTATTCGACCTACCTGCCGGCCATATACAAGCTCGTTCTGAAGCAGAGCGCCGAGTTCCTGAAGGAGGCGCTGAACGAGCAGCAGCTCAAGATCCGCAAGCGTGCCAGACCAAAGATACTTCTGGCTACCAACTACGACGAGGCCATGGAACTGTACACCAAGTACCGCAAGAACCTGCTCGGAGTGATATCCGATGTGGGTTTCGTCATGCACAAGGGGGACAGGCCGGAGATGGAGAAGATAGATGCCGGTATAGATCTGTGCCGCTACATCAGGGAGGACATTCCGCAGATGCCCATCATCCTGCAGTCTTCGCAGGGCAGTGTGGCTGAGATTGCCAGGGAGATAGGAGCCGGCTTTATAGAGAAATATTCCAGCACCCTGCTCATTCAGCTTTCCGAATATATAAGCGAGGAGTTCGGTTTTGGAGATTTCGTGGTCAAGGATCTGGATACTCATCTGGTGATAGCCAGGGCCAAGGACCTCAAGGAACTGCAGGCCCTGATAGCGGAGATCCCGGACAGGGAGCTGGAGTACTATGCATCCAAGAACCGACTGTCGAAGTGGATGTATTCCCGCGGTCTGTTCAGCCTGGGCCGCAGGATACGCAAGGCCAGCCTTTCCGACTTCAGCAGTCCGGAGGATGTCAGGAAGTTCATCATACGGCAGATCAAGGACTACCGTATACAGGCGGGGCAGGGAATCATCGCATCTTTCGACAAGGACACCTATACCCACTATATCCGTTTTGCCAGGATGGGAGAGGGCTCCTTGGGCGGCAAGGCCAGGGGACTGGCTTTCATGAACAGCATTCTGCAGAAATACGGCATGGTGTCCAAATACAGCGGTGTGAGGGTCTCTATCCCTCGGACAGTAGTGGTGGCCACGGACTATTTTGACCGGTTCATCCTGGAGAACGGCCTGCAGTATGTCATAGACTCCGACATCTCCGACGAGGAACTGCTTTCGGAGTTCGTAAGCTCTAGGCTGCCGGAGGAATTGGTGGAGCAGCTCAGGGCCTACATCGGGACGGTGTCCACACCCCTGGCCGTGCGTTCCAGCTCCAAACTGGAAGACTCGCACTATCAGCCGTTCGCTGGGATATATTCTACCTACATGATACCTTGCGTCGAGAACAGGGACCAGATGCTCAGGCTGCTCGGCAAGGCCATAAAAAGTGTCTACGCCTCCGTCTACCTGGCGGCCAGCAGGGCCTACCTGCGCACTACGGGCAATCTGCTCAGCGAGGAGAAGATGGCCGTAGTCATCCAGGGAGTATGCGGTACCGAGGACAGGGGATATTTCTTCCCTACGGCCTCCGGAGTGGCCAAATCCATGAATTTCTATCCCATGGAGGGAGAAAAACCCGAGGACGGAGTGGTCAATATAGCCTTCGGTCTGGGCAAATTGGTTGTGGACGGAGGCAAGACCCTGCGTTTCTGTCCCAAGTATCCGGCCAAAGCCGTGCAGATGTCCACGCCCAGATTTGCCCTCAAGGACGGGCAGGACACCATGTATGCCCTGGATCTCAAGCCGGAGGAGTTCAAGACCTCGATCGATGACGGTATAAACATCCACAAGTTCTCCATACCCGAGACCGAAGGCTTCCGCAATCTCTCCAAAGTCGCCTCTACCTGGGATTTCCAGAGTCAGATGCTCAGGCCCGGTACATTCTCGGATGGAATGCGGGTGATATCCTTTGCCAATATCCTTCAGTACGATGTCATTCCCCTTCCTCAGATACTGACGGACCTGCTGGAGATCTGCCGCCGGGAGCTGCGCTGCGAGGTGGAGATGGAGTTTGCCCTGGACATGGACGTTCCCAAAGGGGAGGATGCAGTACTCAGTGTGCTGCAGGTAAGGCCGATAGCAGAGTTCGCGGAGGAACAGTCCATGGACTGGAGCACGGTAAGTACCGACAATGCGCTGATATATTCCGAAAGTGCTCTCGGTGCCGGCTACATCGACGGAGTCACGGATGTGATTTATGTCCGTCAGGAGGTCTTCGACAAGTCCAGGACGGAGGAGATAGCGTCGCAGATAGAGGAGGTGAATGCAATGATGGCGGCTTCCGGCAGGTCCTACATCCTGATAGGACCGGGCCGGTGGGGGTCGAGCGACCCGTGGCTTGGAGTTCCGGTACGCTGGAACCAGATATCCGAGGCAAAGGTGATAGTGGAGTGCGGCATCGAGGGGTTCTGTATAGACCCGAGTCAGGGAACGCATTTCTTCCAGAACATCACCTCTCTCGGCATAGGATATTTCACTGTCAATCCTTTCCGCGGCGAGGGCATCTGCGATCTGGAGCGGATCGGACGGGCTGAGGTGGTGGCAGAAAAGTCCTTCATCAAGGCTGTCCGCTTTCCCGAACCGCTGACGGTCTACATCGACTGCCGTCTTGGAAGAGGAATCGTGATGCTGTAGGAACTGCTTCTTTCTACTGCAGTGCAATAATAGGAAAGGCTGCCATGAGCACTGTCCGGGACATGGTGCACATGGCAGCCTTAAACTGATTGTTGGATAAAACGGCGGTGCGAAGCAGGCGCTGCTACTGAAGTGAGGCGATGAATTCCTGTACGTATCCGTTCCAGGCCTCGGAGGTGGCTATCCTGTCGCCTCGGGACCAGCAGGAACCGAACCAGTAGGTGATTGGCTGGCCGGGAGTGATGGTCTTGAAGACCAGGGCGTGGCCGCCTATGCTTTCCAGTTCGGCTTTGTCTGCGTCCGGCATATAGACTGCCAGGCCGAGCTGGCCTTCTTCGGGCTCAATGCTCTGGTCGGAGGCTTTTTCCCAGATAACAACGAAGTTGTCTCCGGCGGAGGATCCGAGCACTTCGTGGCGGATGATGCCGGCGGCGACGGTCAGGCTGTCAAATGTGCCGGTGTAGATATCCTCTGCTTTGCAGAACTGGGTGCCCGGGGTGACGGTGATGCGCTTGGTCAGGGCCACGCTGTCCTCGCCGGCGGCCCATGCGGGATATACCAGCTCGAAGACCACTTTCTCAGGGGTGTCCTCTACGATGCGGTAGTCTCTGTAGTTGGTCGGAGGATAGGATATACTGCCGTTCACGATAGGAGAGGAGGCTCCGCCGCCGAGGCTGACGGCCACCTTGTAGCAGTCCTTTCCGCCATGGTCGTGGTGATAGTAGTCGGGGTCGTCCATTGCGCCCTTATACCATTCGTCGGCTACCAGTTTGCCGGCTTTCTTGACCCAGACGTCGAAACCGGGGGATGTGGGATTGCCCTCAAGAGCCTTGCCGTAGGCGCGGTAGGCTACCAGGTCGTTTTCCCATACGAAGTCGTCGGCCCTTTCGGGAACGTAGCGGGCCATAACCCTGTCACCGTCCTGTGCGTTCTGGCATGCAGCCAGGGTGAGGAGGCCTGCAGCCGCAGCTGCTGTAAGAATCAGAATCTTTCTCATTGCGTCAGTCTTTAATAATTAGCGGAGGTCCTTGGGGGCACACCAGTCCATATCGTTGTAGTCCTGGTTCTCGCCGCACATGCCCCAGATGAATGTGTAGTTGCGGGTGGCGCAGGCGGAGTGGATGCTCCACTGGGGGGAGATGACGGCCTGCTCGTTGTGCATCCAGATGTGGCGGGTCTCCTGGGGCTCGCCCATGAAGTGGCAGACGGCGGCGTCCTCGGGCAGCTCGAAGTAGAAATAGGCCTCCATACGACGGTCGTGGGTATGGGCCGGCATGGTGTTCCATGTGCTGCCCGGTGCCAGCTCGGTCATGCCCATCTGCAGCTGGCAGCAAGGGGTGACCTCGTTGACCAGCAGGCGGTTGATTGTCCTCTCATTGCTTTCCTCGAGGGAACCCATGTGCATGACTATCGCATCTTTCTTGGAAACTTTCTTGCAGGGGTATTCCTTGTGGGCGGGAGCAGAGTTGAAGTAGAACTTGGCGGGATGTCCGGCATCGAGGCTCTCGAAGACGATGTGCCTGTCGCCCCGGCCGATGTAGAGGGCTTCCTTGAACTCGAGCTCGTAGCGTTCAGAGCCTACTGTGACGGCTCCGCGGCCTCCTACATTGATTACTCCGACCTCCCTGCGCTGGGTAAAATACTCGGAGCGGAGGATGTCGGGGGAGGTAAGGGTCAGCTTCTCGGCCACGGGCATGGCGCCTCCGACGATGATGCGGTCGAACATCGAGTAGCACATGTTGATCTCATCGGGAGCCATGATCTTCTCCACGAGGTAATGCTTGCGGAGGGTGGCGGTGTCGTAGTGCTTAGCATCGTCCTGATGCGAGGGGTAGCGCACTTCTATGTTGATTTTACTCATATTTCAGGTACAATATTTAAGGTTCTACAGGTAAAGTGGGTTACTGGGGCTGTTTGCCGATGTATGCGAGGATACCGCCGTCCACATAGAGAATGTGGCCGTTGACGAAGTCGGAGGCGGAGCTGGCCAGGAAGACAGCGGGGCCCTTGAGGTCGTCGGTGGTGCCCCAGCGGGCGGCAGGGGTCTTGGCTACTATGAAGGAGTCGAAGGGATGGCGGGAGCCGTCCGGCTGCCTCTCGCGCAGGGGAGCGGTCTGTGGTGTGGCAATGTAGCCGGGACCGATACCGTTGCACTGGATGTTGTACTCGCCGTATTCGGAGGCTATGTTGCGGGTGAGCATCTTCAGTCCGCCCTTTGCTGCGGCATAGGCCGATACGGTCTCACGGCCGAGTTCGGACATCATCGAGCAGATGTTGATGATCTTGCCGCCGCCTTTTTTGATCATCGAGGGGATTACAGCCTTGGAGACGATGAAGGGTGCATTGAGATCCACGTCGATGACCTGGCGGAACTCCGAGGCCTTCATCTCGTGCATGGGGATGCGCTTGATGATGCCGGCGTTGTTGACCAGGATGTCGATTACGCCGACCTCCTTCTCTATCCTGGCTACGAGGTCCTGTACCTGAGCCTCGTCGGTCACGTCGCAGACGTAGCCGTGAGCCTTGATGCCCAGCTCGGCGTAGGAGGCGAGTCCCTTCTCCACGAGCTCAGGCTTGATGTCATTGAACACGATGGTGGCTCCGGCCTCGGCATAAGCGGAGGCGATGGCGAAGCCGATTCCGTAGGATGCGCCGGTTACCAGCGCAATCTTGTCTTTGAGTGAGAAATCTACCATATTCTTTAAATCTTAAAATTACCTTTCAAAAAGGAGGGTGTCCTTTTTCAAAAACACCCTCCAAAAATACTAAATTATTAACACATATCGAATTTTCCTATAGCCATCTTCCGTCTCCTGCTCCGGCGGCCTTGACTGTGGCGTCGGTGACGGTGAAGTCACCGTTGGCGGCATCAGCGACGGGGCTGGCGGTGAGGACTGCGCCTCCGTTCGCTGTGGCTGTGGCCTCATCCATGTCTGAGAACCATTCTTCATGGAAGTTGTAGAAGAAGTTACCGGCTACGCTCACGGTATTTGTGTCAGTTGTGTTGGTGTGAACGAAGGGGTAATTGCTGCTGAGCATGTCCACGAAGATGTTGTTGGAGATGGTGATACCGCCTGCAACAGTAGCCCTGATGCGGGCAAATCCGTTGGAGTTGCCACCGGTGATGTTGTAGAAGGTGTTGTTGGATACTACAACGCTGTTGACTCCGGCTACATCTGCATCGATACGGAAGATGTCGCGGCTGCCGTTGTAGATGGTGTTGTTCATCACTGTGAGGCTGGTGGCCGCGCCCTTGCGGATATCGAAGGAGCCCTGGCCGGTGCCCATGTCGTGAATCAGGTTTCCGGCGAACTCAACGGCACCTACCGACGAGCCTTCCTTGCTGACGTAGATGATGGACTTCGCATATCCTGAAATCTCGCAGTTGCGGACACTGACTGATGCAGCGGCTGTCTCGCCCTCCACGTCCTCGAGGAAGTTGCCTATCGCCTGTGCGGCTCCGTCGAAGTGGATGCCGGAGAGGTAGAGGCTGTTCAGACCTGCTCCGAGCTTGATGGCTCCGATGACAGTTACGTCACCGTTACCTCTGAGGGAGAGGTCGGATGTGGCGGTGTAGACTCCATCCTCGGATGCGGTGCCTCTGAAGTCATAGGTGCCGGCGTTGAGGGTGAGGTCATTGGCTCCTGAGGCCATAGCGTTGACCAGCTCGTCGATGGAGTTGACCTCTATTGACGAGGAGGAAGGCATGTCGGCCTGAGGGTTCATGGCCGGAGCACCGATTCCCTTGGCCATCAGGACTGCGTTGGTGAGAGTGTAGTCACCGCCGTCGAGGTTGGCTACAGGGCTGGAAGGCAGTACTGCTCCGCCGTTCGCTGTAGCGGTGGCCTCGTCCATGTCGGAGAACCATTCCTCGTGGTATCCGAAGAAGTAGTTGTTGGCCAGATTTACAGTGTTGGTGCTGACGGTGTTGTCGTGAACGAAGGGATAGTTTTCGCTCATCATGTTCAGGAAGAGGTTGTTGGAGATGGTGATGCCGCCAGCTACTGTTGCTCTCACGCGGGCAAATCCGTTGGAGTTGCCGCCGGTGATGTTGGCGAAGGTGTTGTTGGCGATTACCATGCTGCTCATTCCTGTTACATCTGCGTCGGCGCGGACGATGTCGCGGCTTCCGTCATGGATGGCGTTGCCCTGGATGGTTACACTTCCTACGCTGCCTTTACGCATGTCGAAAGAGCCCTGGCCTGTGCCCATGTTGTGGATATCGTTGCCGGTGAACTCTACGCTGCCGATGGATGAACCCTCCTTGCTGACGTAGATGATGGACTTGCCGTATCCGTAAATCTCGCAGTTGCGTATGGTTACGGACTTGGCTGCCGTCTCGCCCTCTACATCCTCGAAGAAGTTGCCTATAGCCTCGCTGTTGCCGCTGAAGCTGATGCCGTCGAGAGTGATCTCTCCGGCTCCTGCTCCGAGCTTGAAGGCGCCGATGACATTGACGTCACCGTCTGCTGTCAGGCTGAGGTCGCTGACGACTGTGTAAACACCATCCTCGGAGAGACCGGTTGCTGAGAGAGATGTGAAGTCGTATGTACCTGCTTCGAGAGTAATGTTGCCGACACCTGCGGAAAGTGCGCTGAAGAGCTCATCTGCGGTAGCGACTGTTGTTCCGCCGCCCTGTCCGCCTCCAGCGAGGACTGCGAACGATGCATATCCGGCAGAGGACTGGGTGTTATAGATATCACCCTCTGCGGGGTTGGCGAATACCTTTATGGAGTAGCTGCCTGGCTGCAGGAAGCCGGTCTGGGATGCGGGTACGGTGAATGTGGTGCCGTCGACGGTCTCGCTGGCTCCGTTGTTGAAACTTACGGAGTAGGATCCGGCGTTCTCCACCTCATCCCATGTTACCACAATGTCAGTAGCCTCGCCCTGAATCATTGCTGCGGGTGCGGCGGTTACGTTCTCAGGGGTAGGCAGAGCAGTGTTGACCTGGGTGGTGTCGTTGGACCATGCGAGGGACTCGATGGCTATCGGACCGGAGGCGTAGAGGTAGATGGAGGCCTGCTCGGCGATATCGGTAACGATGATCTTCTGGACATTGCCGTTGTTGACATTGGTGGCCGCGCCGCCTTTGACGGTACCGTTGAGAGCCACTGCGACATGGTTGCCGCTGAAGTCATCGTAGTCAGCTGTCTTGATCAGGACGGAGCCGGGTTTGTCTACGAGGAACTCCAGACCACCGGCGGTGGGTGCACCTGCGGGATTGACCTCAGCCGCAGCTGTGAATTTGATCAGGCCGTCCTCGAGGAGGATAGTGTTCAATTCGGAAGCGATGAAGCGGAGCTGGTCCTTCACCTGGGTGACTTTCATCTCGCCGCTGAAAATGGAGGCGTCGGACAGATCCCAGGTCTTGGCGCCCTCGATCATGAGCAGTTCGTTGTCAATGGGGGGCTCTACGTAAGCTACCCTCCAGCGGGGATCACCGGCACCGGCGGAGATGACGTTGGCGTTAGTGAGGTTGAATATAAAGCCCTCGGAATTGAAGCAGGGATCCGAACCGAGTACTGAACCTCCTCCGGCTGTTGCGGAAGTCTCGGGACATTTCTCTGTGAAGAAAGTCTCGGCTACATTGTAGTAGTAGTTTCCGGCGAATGTCATCTGGCTGGCATCCAGATTGGCGTCACTGGCGCTGATCATGGTCGAGAAGTCGGTCATATTCAGGAAGATGTTGTCTGTGACGGAAACCTTGCCTGCGGCGTCAGTGGCCCTGATACCTATGATACCCCTGTTGTTGGTGGAGTTGTCTACAGTGCTGATACCCATGATGGTGTTGTTCTTCAGGCTGATGGCACCGCTGACCTTAACATCGGCATCCAGGCGGATGAAAGTTCTGAAACTGTTGTATATGGTGCTGTTCTGGATGGTGAGGTTGCCGAGGGTAGTAGTGGCCTGGCGGAGGTCGAATCCATCACCGCCGCTGCCGGGGATGTCGTAAATGGTGCAGCCGTCAACGGTGTAGCCTCCGAGGGTCATACCCTGGCCCCACTCATACATGATACCCTTGGAGTATCCGGTGAGAGTGCTGTTCTTGAAGGTGATGGAGCCGATCTGTACATCTGAGAGACCACCGCCGTTCTTGAGCTGGATGGCAAAGCCGAACTCGGACTCATTGCCGTTCCACTCCACGCCCTCGCTGTAGAAATGGTCGAGGGATGCGGTGTTGATGTGTACCTCACCGAGGATTACGGGACGGGTGCCGTCAGCGGCCTCATCGCCGTAAATCTCCATGTCACCGAGCAGGTCCACCTGGCCCAGTTCGTAGGGTGAGCCGTCCATGGTCAGCCTTACTTTTGGAGCCTTGTTGGCAAATGCAGCCTGCAGGTCGGCGAGGGTGGTTACCACAGCCTCCGAACCGTCGAATGCGGGCATGGTGTAGAGGCTGAGCTCACCACGGTTGGCGCTCATGAAATAGATGCCTACGGTGTAGTTGGTGGAAGCTTTGAGCCCGGAGATAGTGGCGGTGTTGGTTGCAGGGTCCGAAATGTCCACGCGGACAGTCTCTCCGTCACGGGAAGTGCAGAGGACGTGGGTTACCGTAGGGTCGGGATCCTCAGTACTCCAGGAAATGGTGATAGAGTTGGAGGTACGCTCTGTGGCCACAGGGTTGAGGTTGCTGCGGACAGCATAGGTGGCGATGGAGTCAACGAACACTGACCATTTTGAGAAATCCTTGCTGTTGTCGGATACCTGAGCCTGTACACGGAAGTAATATATCTGGTCGGGGTCAAGCTGAACACCGTAAGGGACCTGGTCGGCCGTGACACTCAGGTCTTTAACGACATTTGCATACAATTTGCCTTCCGCGTTTGTAAATGCGCAGGAATCCTTGGCAATCTGCAGGGCGAACTTGTCGGAGCCGGTCACGAGGTCCCAGCTGAAGATGACGCTGTCTCCGTTGGAGATGGTGTAGTCGAGATTGAGCGGCTCAAGGCAGCGGGTGAGACTCAGCTCTGTAATCTCGTCCGTGACGCTGGTGCAGGATACGTAGATGCCGCCCATTACCAGCATTGCCGCAAATATTATGTTTTTAAATAACTTTTTCATCTGAGTGTAATTTGACTGTTAGTATCCGTAGTCGTTTTTCAGATAGCCCTGGCTGTTGGTAAGGGTTATGTCGAAGATGGGCCAGAACATGTGCTGGTTCGGGTCGGCCTGATACATGGCGTCGATGAGTTCGGTGTCGAAATCACTGAAGTAGTCCTCGGCCAGAATCCACTGGCTGCCTTCGGGGCTGATACCGGACTGGGCAGGATCGAGACCCCAGAAGGTCAGACCCATGCCGTCGGCGTTGTAGCTGTAATAAACCTCGTCGGTACGCTGTGCGAGGGCTGTCATTTCGGCCTTGGCCTCATCCAGTTTTGTATTCAGCAGGTTCCATCTGATAAGATCGGCCTTGCGGAGGAACTCGCCCACGAACTCGAGAGCACGCTCGTCCACGATGGCGTTGAATACTGCATTTTTGTCGGCGAGACCATTGATATAATTTGTAACCATGGACTCGTTGCCGGCATATGCCCTTTCCCTTACCTGGCTAAGGAAATCTTTGGCTTCATTAAGATTGCCCAGCTCATTGGTTATCTCGGCGGCCATCAGGAGAATGTCAGAGTAGCGCATTACTACAGGCTTCAGACCGTCGTCGTTACCTCCGCCGTAAGGCTGCACGTCCATCCATTCGAAGCGGTATTTGCCGAAGTACCACATGTCGATGCCTGCGGGCTCCTGGCCGTCCTCGATCCAGTTGAAGTTGACGCAGCTGACATCCCTGCGGGTGTCCTGAGCCTCGTACTTGAAATAGAGGGTAGGCACGGGACCTACGTCTCCTCCACGGTTCGCTGCAGTTCCGATATAGGCTGTGCCCTCATGACTGCCGGCAAAATGGTAGTTCCACCTGCCGCGGCCGTCGCTGAAAGGTATGCTGTAGAGGACTTCTTTACCGGCGGTAAGGTCGTAGTTGTTGAAGTTGCGCCACAGCTGCTCGTAGGAGCTCTCCAGATGAGCTGTTCCGCTTTCGATTACCATTTTCAGGTATTTCAGGGCATTGGGATACAGGACAGATGCCTGGAGCTGGGGCTCGTCGGTCTTTCTTACAGAACCGACATTGCCGGTGCCTACTGTTCCGTTTTCGGGACGGAGGGCATAACCGGAGGCGAACAGGGCTATACGGGCGTAGAGACCGCAGGCGAAGGCCTTGTTGATCCTGTCGGTAGTGGCAGTCTGGGTGGACTGACCGGGCCAGTAGAGGTAGTTGATGGCTTCCTCCAGATCGGCGAGTATGTGTACGAAGATGGTGTCACGGCTGCTCTTGGCCATGAAGATATTGTCGGAGTTGATGGGCTCGAAACGGGCGGGCACGTCTCCCCATGCCTTGATCAGGTCGTAGTAGATCATGGCTCTGAGGGTGAGGGCCTCTCCAAGGAGATATGCCATATCGGGCTGGTTCTCGATATCACCGTAGGTGCGGAGTCCCTCGATAGCCAGGTTGGCTCTCTCGATACCTACGAACATCTCGTTGTAGGGACCGTTGTCGAGATTTAGCTGAGTGTTGTTTGTGGTAGGATTGTACTGGGCAAGCTGTTTGCCGGTGGTGTTGGTTCCGTTGTACCACTCGACATCGGTGTTGAATCCGTACCATGGCAGGAAACGGCCGCGGTAGTTGTTGGTGTGGCCGAAGGTCTCCGAGATGGAGAAGATGGCGTACTCGGACAGAGTGTAGTTGGAGTAAACGTTGCTCTCGTCTGCTGCTGAGGGTGCCTTCACGTCGAAGAAACCTTCCTCGGAACATGAGGACAGGGACATCACGGCTACGGCTGCGAGTACACTTGCGAATATTTTAATATGTGTCTTCATATTCATGTCTGTGTTAGAATGTCAGGTTGATACCGAATACAAAACCGATGCTCTTGGGATATGCGGAGTAATCCACGCCAGGAGACAAGGGAGTGTCACGCCTTGTGTCCACCTCGGGGTCGTAGCCGGAGTAGTTGGTCCAGCAGAAGAGGTTGGTACCGGTGGCGTAGATACGGAGCTTGCGGATGTAGGCCCTGCTGGTCCACTTCTCGGGGAAGGTGTAGCCGATGGTAGCGGACTGAAGCCTCAGGTAGGAGCCGTCCTCCACTGCCCAGTCGGAGAAGACTGCGTTGCCGACTGCGGGCGACCACATGGTGGTGCCGGCGTTCATGGCTGCGAGGGCGTCGGGGTCTGTTACGAGCTCACCGGTCTCCCAGTCTACGTTGGTCCAGCGGTTTTCTACGTTCATCTGCTTGATGAGGTTACGGTTGTAGTACTTCCTGGAAGAGGTGAACTCTATCTTGTTGGCGTTGTAAACCTCGTTGCCGTAGCTGTAGGCGAAGTTGGCCGAGAAGTCCACTCCGTAGACGTATCCCGAGAGGGAGAAACCGCCGGCGAAGAGAGGATTGGCGTCGCCTATCACTTCCTTATCGGCTGTGGTGATGACACCGTCGCCGTCCAGGTCCTTGAGCTTGAGAGCTCCGGGGCGGAGGTAGTCGGCACCGATGATGGCGGAGGCGTCAGCAATGCCCTCCTTCAGTACCCACTCACCGTCGATGAAGTCGAAGTCCTCCACTTCGTAGCGTCCGTCATTGCGGTAACCGTACATAGAGCCGATAGGCAGGCCCACTTCCACGATGTAGTCGGTGCCGATCTCGGTGGATGCCCACTGGGTGGCATACTCGATACGGTCAAGTCCTCCAAGGTCGGTGACGCGGTTCTGGTTGAAGGCGATGTTGGCGTTGAAGGACAGGTCGAAGTTCTGTTTGCGCACGATGGGCAGGTTGATGGTGGCCTCGATACCTCTGTTGCGGGTAGAACCGATGTTGCGGTACTGGGTCTCATAGCCGCTGCCTGCGATGGGGAACTCGATCAGCAGGTCCTTGGTGTCGTTCTGATAGACCTCCACGGATCCGGAGAACCGTCCCTGGAAGAAGCTGAAGTCCAGTCCGATGTTGTGGGTCATGGTGGTCTCCCACTTCAGGTCGGGGTTGCTCATCACCGTACCTGTGGTGTAGTAGGTGTTGCCCATGCTTATCCACGAGGTAGAGCTTCCGTTGTACACGCGGTTGATCTGGTTTGCCGGGATATTGTTGTTACCGGCAGTACCGTAGCTGTAACGTATCTTCAACTCGTCCAGCCATCCCTTTGCGCCCTGCATCCAGGGTTCGGCGGATATACGCCAGGAAGCGGCTGCGGAAGGGAAGAATCCCCACTCGTTGCCGGGTCCGAACTTGGAGGAACCGTCCGCACGGACAGTGGCTCCGATGGAGTAGCGCTCGTCGAACTCGTAGTTGGCCCTGAAGAAGCCTGAGAGCAGCCTGTCATCGGGGTCGAAGTAATCCTCATACGAGATGGGAGTACCGGTACTCATGAAGTTCCAGGACATGTCGGAGTCGAAGGACTCGGGGAAGTTCTCGACCATTGAGGTGATCTGATGGCTCTTAGTGATGATCATCTCCTCACCGAGGATGAAGTTGAGCCTGTGCCTGTCATCATCGAACACGTCCTCGAAGTCATAGCTGAGGGTGTTGGTGTTGCGGTATCTCTGATAGGAGCGGTCTGTGTAGCGGGCTGCAGGCAGGTTCTTGTAGGTAGCTGTGTTGGCCACATAGTAGGTGGTGAGGCCGTAGAAGCGGTTGTCCATCTGACGGTAGTCCTGCAGACCTCCCTCGACTTTCAGGCGGAGGTTGGGGATAATCTCCCAGGTCACTGCTCCGTTGGCATTCCACTGGGTACGGGTCCTCTTGGAGTCGTTGTCGGCCACTGAGAGGAGCGGGGGTGCGTTGTCGCCGTAGTCCTCCTCAAGGTCTACGTTCTGAATAGATGAGGAGATGGGTATCGGAGTATAGGATACGGCGTGTTTCAGACGTCCGTTTCCGGAAGTAGAGCCGGCGTCGTTCATGGAGTTGGCGCCTGAGCCGCGGGTATTCATGTTGGAGTAGCGCACGTTGACATCGAAGGTCAGAGACTTGTGGGGTCTGTACTGAGCCTTCAGGTTGAGGTTATCACGGGCGTATGAAGAACCCATCATGATGGCTTGATCGTCCATGTGGGCGTAGCCGAGGGTCCAGTTATAGTTGTCGCCGCTGCCGGATACGGTCACGTCGGTGTTCCAGGTCTGGCCGGTGTTGCCGAAGACCATGCCGACCCAGTCGTTGGTGGGCAGGCCGTAGTACAGGTCGATGTCGTCGTAGCTGCCGAAGAAGGGCTCGTAGTTGTCGGAGATGTTGTCCCTGATAAGGCCGAGCTCATACTGGAATCTTACGAAGTTCTCGGAGTCCATGGTCTGGATGGCGTCGCGGTTGGCCATCCATTTCTGGCCGTAGTAGGCATTGACGCTGACAGACACCTTGCGTCCTTTCTCACCGCTCTTGGTGGTGATGATGACTACTCCGTTGGCACCGCGGGAACCGTAGATGGCGGTCGAGAAGGCATCCTTCAGCACGTCCATGGACTGGATTTCGGAAGCGGCGATATCGTTGATGTTGTCCACAGGGAAACCGTCCACGATGTACAGAGGCGAGGAGTCCTGGGTGATGGATCCGCCTCCGCGGACACGGATCTTGATGTCGGCGTCAGGGTCACCCTCAGTGGTGGTTACCGACACACCGGCCATCCTTCCGGTCAGGGCCTGGGATACGCTGGTTACGGGCTGCTCTGTAATCTTCTCGTTGCTGATGGATGATACGGAGCCGAGGAGGTCGCGGCGCTTTACGGTGGCATAACCGATCACAACGGTCTCCTCCAGCATCGTCACGTCCTCTTCCATGACGACGTCGATGACGGTGCGTCCGTTTACCGGAATGATCTGATCTTTCATTCCGATGAAGATAAACTGCAGATTGGAGGCGTTGATGTCAGGAACTTCTATGACATACGCACCGTCCAGATCTGTCTGAGTTCCGAGAGTGGTGCCCTCGACTACGACGCTGACGCCCGGAAGGGGCTCGCCGTTCGAGTCTGTGACCACACCTCTTACCTCCTGGGCGTAGAGTGCTGTGGACATGCACAGCAGGGCCGCCAGAAGAAGGTACAGTTTTTTAGATAATTCTCGCATAAGACGATTGTTTGTATTGGTTAATAATTGATATGGTTTATTTTATTATGTCCTTTACCAGCCAGTGGAGCCATAATTCGAGGTTGGTGTACCGTCCGGTAGGGTCGAGGGTTGTGGCTGAGCCGTCGGCGGGGTTGGTCTTCACGAGACCGAAATGATCCTCCCAGTCGTCGGGGATGCCGTCTCCGTCGGTGTCGGTCCATGGTTCTCCGGATGTATATGTGGGCCAGCCGCCCACGTCATTCTGGGAGTCAATGATACCTCCCGTGGAACCATTGGAGCCTGGGGCGGTGTAGGTGCCTCCGCGTGTGTCATTGATGATTCTTTCGTCCACGGCATCCCTGTGCAGGGAGGCTCCTACATGCTCCAGAACACTGGCATATGCGTCCTGTGCACTCTGCATGTCGATGTATGAGCCGTTGTATGAGATGTCGAAGGGACTTTCGGAGCGGATGGACTCCTCTCCGCCGTCAGGGGTGCCTTTGGGCTGCAGGCCGAGCCAGTTGTCGGCATTGACTTCGTCGATAAGGCTCATGTAACTGGGATTCATGTAAGGAGAGCTGCCGTCGAATACGTTGCCAGAGAGGTGGAATTTGCCCCATTCTCCAAGATTTGCGGGATCATGGTCACTGCCTCCCTCATCTTCATTGGGACTGAAAATCCTGTCGACCAGGTCCTTCTTCTGATTGGTGGCCGCTCCCGGCTTGTAATAGTTGTTTATGAAGTTGAATGAGCCGCCCTCTCCGGCATAGCCGCCGTTGACAGGCCCCCAGTTGTAGAATACGTTGTTGACTATCTCTGTCTTTTCGTTTTCGGGTTTGCCGGTGTAGCGGCTGCCGCATAGACGGGGGGTACGGCTGGAGTTGTGGGCAATGAGGTTGTGGTGGAAGGATGCGGGGGTGCCTCCCCAGATGCCGCCGTAGCCGTGATTGCCCTTGGGATGGACTGAGTTGCGCAGGCTCTCGCTGAGGATGCACCACTGCATGGTGAAGTTGGAGTTGTCGTATGCGGAGGCGCACTCATCGGTGCTCCAGCTGAAGGAGCAGTGGTCGATGATGATGTTGGAGTGGTCCCGGGCGAACAGGGCGTCGGCGTCCTTTTCACCGCTGCCGTTGCCGTCACCGGTCCTTACCCGGATGAAGCGGATGATGACGTTGTCGGCCTTGATGTTTATGGGATAACCGGCCAGGCAGATACCGTCGCCGGGAGCGGTCTGGCCCGCGATCGTTATGTCTCCGTCGTTGATGTCCAGGCTGCGGGAGAGGTTGATGGTGCCTCCCACATCGAAGACAATGGTGCGGGGTCCCTCGTGGTCAATGGCCCAGCGGAGGGAGCCGGTACCGTTGTCATTGAGGTTGGTCACGCGGTATATCTCTCCTCCGCGGCCGCCGGTGGTGAACATTCCGCAGCCCTGGGCTGTGGGGAAGGCCCTTACCAGCTCATCATTCTCATCCTCAGGAAGTCCCAGTTCGGCTATGAGGTCATCTGTGACCTCCGGGGGCTCGGGGAGACCTCCGGGAATGCCTTCCACGGCTTCGGAGAATTCCGAGTCAGTCAGGCCGCTGTGGCTTCTTACCGAGAAGCTGTATGCGGTTCCTGTGACCAGTTCAGACAGTACAACTGCCGTATCCTTGGTAGAACTGGCCGAATGCTGCTCTCCGTCCGCCTCCAGGAGCCTCCAGTAATAGTAGTCAGCTCCATTCACGGGACTCCAGGCAAATGTCAGGGATGTCCCGTCAGAGGCGACCAGGCGTACGTTCTGCGGTACTCCGCCGTTAAGATCCTCTTCCTCCGGCACAGGGGTCTTGTCACATCCGCAGAAGATAGCGGACGGGGAGGCCAGCAGGAGTGCCAGGAGGGTCAACTGTCTAAGATTATTTTTCATTGAAAAGTCTGTCATATTCGAGGCTTGCGTTGATGTAGGGGCCTACGCCCTTGGGGTCATTGCTGCGTCTCTTCTCGTTGATATAATATTCGTAGTCGCCGCTGCGGTTCTCCTTGCCGCCGAGTCCTGCCACTTCGCAGCAGTCCTTGATGGCGGGGAGGCCCTGCTCATCGGTGTATAGGAAATAGTCGAGGAAGCCCTCGTAGGTGCTCCTGGCCCAGTCCTTGAGGTCGGGGGATAGGTAGCCCATGCGGACTCCTTTGAGGAGGGAGTAGGAGAACATGGCGGAGCAGGTGGCCTCGAGGTAGTTGCCCTCGCGTCCGGGGCAGTCGAGGACCTGGTACCACATACCAGTGACGGGGTCGGCGTAGTCGGGCAATACTTCGTAGATGCCCTGCAGTACGGCGATGAGGGAGTCGCGGCCTTCAGTTCCGGCGGGAATGTAGTCCAGGGCGTCCACTATGCCCATGGTGTACCAGCCCAGGGCCCTGCCCCAGGCGTGGTCGGACTGTCCGGTGAGGGAGTCGCTCCAGAACATCTGCCGGGACTCGTCCCAGGCGTGGCGGTAGAGGCCGGTGGCGGGGTCATAGGTGTGTTTCGCCACTGTGAGGAAATGGTCGATGACGTCCCTGTAGATGGAGTCTCTGTCTTCAGGGGCATCATAGACGGTCGCATAGTGGGCATAGAAGGGCTGGGCCATGTAGAGGCCGTCGAGCCACATCTGATGGGGGTAGGTCTGCTTGTGCCAGAAGCCGCCTTCGGAGGTGCGGGGATGGTCCTTCAGCTGGTCGCGGAGGGTCTGCATGGCGGTCATCCAGCGGGCGTCGCCGGTGCGGTCATAGAGGACGAAGAGGGCGTTGCCGGGGCATACGTGGTCGGTGTTGAAGTTGGACTTCTTGTATTTGTAAATCACTCCGGCGGAGTCCACGGCCTTACCGTACCAGTCCAGCACGTAGTCGAAGATGTCCTGATACTCAGGAGCCTCGCCGTATGCCTCCCATACATCGAGGAAGGACATGAGTTCGAGTCCGGTAGTATAGTTCCACTTGAGCCTGCCCTCCATTCCGTCCAGATAGGTGCCGTCGGGGCAGCGGGTCATCTCGGCCCGGACCATGCTCAGAGCATTGGCCTTGCCGTCAATGCGGGAGTCCCCTGATGAGCAGGATGCGGTCAGCAGGAGGAGTGCCCCTGCCGCCGCTGCTGCGATTATTGATATTGTAGTGTGCTGTTTCATATTGTCCTTGCTTGTATTGTCCTACCTATTGTCCTCGGGGTTCCAGGCCTTGGTGTCGGTGTCCTGGTGCATTACCTTCTCGAAGGTGTATTCAGCCGCCTGTTTCCTGGTCAGCTGTGTGGACCATTTTACCCTGGTGTCAGGGGAGGCGCCGGGGCCGTAACTGCCGTACTCCGCGTAGAATGCGGTGCCCTCACCGGAGGGCCAGAGTTCCCGGGGCCAGCTCTTCCAGCCGTCGGGATGGATGTGGGAGCCGAGCTCGCAGTCGATGAAGACGGTGTTGGCGTAGGGCCTCCAGGGACGGCCGAGGTAGACCTTGTCCACGCCCTCGGCGGCAGTCAGGCGGCAGTTGTGGAAGACGTAACCGTATTTCTGGCCCTCAGGGGTGGAGGCTGCGGTGACATAACTGTTTTTCTTGCTGTGGATGGTGCAGTTCTCGAAGTATGCGATGGAGGGACCGAAGATGAAGTCGGTAGTGCCCTCGATGTAGCAGTTCAGGAAATAGTTGCGGCAGGGGCCTCCTTCCTTGTTCCATCGGCCGTATGTGTAGATGGTGTCCTGGTTGGCGATGATCCGGCAGTTCTTGAAGAAAAGGTGGTCTCCATTGGTGAAGAGCGCAACGGCCTGACCTATCTCCTTGCCCTCTCCGGCGGGATTGAGTATCGTGAGGTTCTCTAAGGTCACGTAGGAGGAGTGGATGTAGAATCCGGCGCTGCCGGAGGTGCCTACGTTGAAGTCCCTGCCGGGCCACATCTGCCTTGCGTACTTGCCGCAGGAGATGACGGTGCTGTCGGCGCTCTCACCGATGATGTGGAGGCGGAACTTGTTGTGGGGGATGGTCACCATCTCGTTGTAGACTCCGTTGCGGATCAGGATCCTGGTTATCTCCTCGTGGGAGTAGTCGGGGCAGGCGTCGATGGCTTCCTGCACCGTGAAGTAGTCGCCGGTGCCGTCCTGGGCCACTACGATATCGTAGTAGACGAAGTGACGGGCTATCTCGGGTAACTGTTTCGCTATCTCACTGCATACGAGGCCCGCTACTTTGCGGGCACCCTTGGCGTTGGTATGGGTGTTGTCGGTCTTGCCCTCAGGCATGGCGGGAACCGTGCCGGGTGCGACCCACATGAAGTATTCCCGTGAGGCGGTGTCACCCAGGCTCTTGAGCCAGTCCATGGTGACCTTGGTGATGTCGAGAAGAGTGACGTTCTCCTGCTCTGCCACCTGTTTCATGGCCTGGGGATAGTCCTCCAGGCAGGTCTCGTCGAGGGTGTCGGCCTTGAACCATCTGCGGGAGACGGGGGTGAGGAGGACTGGGGTGGCTCCTTTCTCGCGGGCTACCTTAATATAATGGCGGAGATTGTCCTGATAGGCTCCCCACGCTGCTGCGTAGCGGGTGGTGTCGGACTGCTTGGAGTCATTGTGCCCGAACTGGATGAAGAGGTAGTCGCCTTTCTGGAGGTTGGCCTCGACCTTTGCCCAGTGTCCCAGGGTCATGAAACTCTTGGTGCTGCGGCCGTTGTGGGCGTAGTTGATGACCTTGACGCTGTCATCCAGGAAGTTGGGGAACATCATTCCCCAGCCGCGCTCGGGGTTGCCTCCGCTCAGGTCCTTGGGGGCCATGGTGGAGTCGCCGATGAGATGAATCGTGAAACTGCTGCGCTCCTGTTCGGCAGATGATGTCAGCAGTAGGGTTGCCGCGGCTGCTGCGAGGATGAGCGAAATAGTTCTGATTGTCGTCTTTATCATGGTTTTATGGTCAGTTACAGCGTTCGTGCCGTGCCGGCTGTGTCCGTCGGTGCGGCTGTAGGTTACTTTTCTGTATATTTGTAATTCTCAACTTTGTATGTGGTGATGGGCTCTCCCTCCTCAGGGTGAATGGTTACATTGGTGAGGGTCACGTCCTTGGAGAAGCATATCTGTGCTCCGGTGCGGCTGGTGATGACGCAGTCGGTGACATGGATGTTGGAGACGGGCATCTCCGGCAGGCCGTTGAAATACATGGCGCGGGAGGCTCCGTTGCAGACTACGCGCTCGATGTAGATGTCGCGGAACTCCGGAGTGGTCTCGTCCACGGGCATGGGCTCGGGCTCCTTGTAGTTGCCCTGCTGTTTCATGGCGTCTACTGCGGACATGTTGCCGTAGAAGAGGTCGAAGAGCAGTGGCTCGGTTACGATATCGGTCATGTAGATGTCTCTGATGAATATGTTCCGGACTACGCCTCCGCGGCCTCTCTTGCTCTTGAAGCGCAGGCCTACGTCTGTGCCGAGGAAGCGGCAGTTGGACACTACTATGTTCTCGACTCCGCCGGACATCTCGCTGCCGACTACGAATCCGCCGTGGCCGTGGTAGACGAAGCAGTTGTCTATGAGCAGGTTTCTGGTAGGCATTGCCCTGCGGCGGCCGTCCTCGTCCTTGCCGGATTTGATACAGATGCCGTCGTCCCCGACGTCGAATGACGAATTGGTGAGGATTACGTTCTCGCAGGACTCAATATCGATGCCGTCACCGTTCTGGGAGTAGGCAGGGTTGCGCACGACGATATCGTTGACTATAACGTTGGTGCACATCAGGGGATGTATGTTCCATGCGGGAGAATTCTGGAATGTGGGGCCCTCGAGGAGGACGTTCTCGCACTCGCGGATGCTTACCATCACGGGGCGGAGGAAGTCCCTGACGCTCTCCCAGAACTCATCGTCGAACTCACCGACAGGGACATTCAGACCCTTGTCGCTGAGCTGCTCCGCGCGGATGTAGTCCTCGGAGGGGTACCAGGTGTTGCCCTTTTCGTTGAGCACTCCGCCGGAGGCCACTTTTTCCTTCCACTGGGAGGATGTGACCTTGGATTTTTTCAGAGGTCTCCATGCGTCACCGGAGCCGTCGATCACTCCCTCGCCTGTGATGGAGATATTTTTCTCCCTGTAGGCGTTGATGGGGGAGGTGCAGCGGCGGGTGTCGAGACCTTCGAAGGAAGTCTCTATGATGGGGTAGAGGTCTTTGTCGGGGGAGAATAGAATCACCGCGTTCTGAGTCAGATGCAGGTCAATGTTGCTTCTGAGTGTGATAGGGCCGGTGAGCCAGATACCGGCGGGTACATCCAGGTGGCCGCCGCCCTGCTCTGCGAGAGCGTCGATGGCCCGTGCGAATGCTTCGGTGTTCAGGGTTACGCCGTCACCTACGGCTCCGAAGTCGGTAAGGCATACCCGGCGGTCGGGAATCTCGGGGCGGGTTACGCGGGGCATCTCGAAGGGGAGGTTATTATATAGGTGTGCGAATTCATAGTCGCTCTCGGTTCTGTATCCTTCAGTGGCGGCGGAAGGGCTGTCTGTGGAAGTTTCCGTGCTTGTCTTCGGGCTTGTTCCGTGCATTTCGGGTGCGTACACGGTGTTTCGTGCAAAAAAAGATGTGCCTGACTCCTCGGGAGAAGAGGCGCCGGCTGTCGGTGTTGCTGCGCAGAAAGCGCTTAAAACCAATGCTTTGAGAACTTGTCTCGAGATAAGTTTAGATTTCACGCGTGTTTCTTTTTTGTAATTACGTTACAAAGATAAACATATTTCCGTTCCCGTGCACGAAAATTTTCAAAAAAGTGCACGAAAATACCAAAATTGTTATCTACGGCATATTGTGCCGTGCGTGCATGGATGTTGTTTTACTGCCCTGATGCTGTCGTCAGCGCTCGGGTGTGTTCTGCTTTCTGAGGGTGATGCGGCATCCGTCGAGGTTGTCTACGATGGCGAGGCTCTGGATGTTGTAGCCCATCTGCCGGAGGCGGTCGCCGCCGCCCTGGAAGCCTTTCTCAATGATGAATCCCATGCCGGCGATGGATGCGCCTGACTGGCTGGCGAGGTCGATCATGCCCATGGCTGCGTTGCCGTACGCTAAGAAGTCGTCAATGAAGATGACGCGGTCGGAGGGGGTGAGGAAGTTGCGGCTGATGCAGACGGTGTAGGTGCGGTCCTTGGTAAAGGAGTGGACTTCGGAGACGAGCATGCCGTCCATGGTCCTGGGCTGTTTCTTCTTGATGAAGACGACGGGCAACTGCCGGATGTATCCGAGCATGATGGCGGGGGCTATGCCGCTGGCCTCGATGGTGACTATCTTGTTGTAGCTGACGTTCTCGAAGCGGCGGCTGAATTCGCGGGCCACCTCGTACATCAGGTTGGGGTCGAGTTGGTGGTTGAGGAAGCTGTCCACCTTGAGGATGCCTCCGGGCAGGGACCGGCCGTCCTGGAGTATGCGTTCATCGAGCAGTTTCATGGGATGGGGTGAGAATAATTGTCGCGAATATACATTAAATTTGCGCTCTATGAAAGCTTATACGTATCTTGGACAAGGAAAGGCGGCCCTGCTCGACAAGCCGGAGCCGCAGCTGCAGGGACCGCGCGATGCCCTGGTGCGGGTGACCCTCGGGAGCATCTGCACGAGTGACCTGCATATTCTGCACGGAAGCGTACCCCGGGCCGTGCCTGGGATTACTCTCGGACACGAGATGGTCGGGGTGGTGGAGGCCGTCGGCTCTGCCGTGGGCTCTGTCCGGCCGGGAGACCGGGTGGCGGTCAATGTGGAGACGTTCTGCGGCTCGTGCTTCTTCTGCCGTCACGGCTATGTGAACAACTGCAGCGACCCGCTCGGAGGCTGGGCCCTCGGCTGCCGCATCGACGGCGGTCAGGCGAAGTACGTCCGGGTGCCGTACGCCGACCAGGGGCTGACCCGCATTCCGGACGGGGTGAGTGATGCTCAGGCGCTGTTTACCGGGGACCTGCTGGCTACCGGGTTCTGGGCTGCCCGCATTTCTGAGATCGTTCCTGAGGAGGATACCGTCCTGATTATCGGTGCCGGACCGACCGGTATATGCACCCTGCTGTGCGTGATGCTCCGCAGGCCCCGCCGCATCATTGTCTGTGAGAAATCCCCGGAGCGCAGGCGTTTTGTCCTGGAGCATTATCCCGAGGTGGTGGTGACCGACCCGGAGCACTGTCGGCAGACCGTTCTGGAGCACAGTGCCCACGGAGGAGCCGATGCCGTCCTGGAGGTGGCAGGTACGGAGGAGACCTTCCGCATGGCCTGGGAGTGCGCCCGTCCCAATGCCGTAGTGACCATAGTCGCCATGTACGACCGCCCTCAGGTGCTGCCCCTGCCCGACATGTACGGCAAGAACCTGACATTCAAGACCGGCGGCGTGGACGGCTGCGACTGCGCGGAAATCCTCCGCCTCATCGCCGACGGCCGTCTCGACGCCACACCGCTCATCACCCACCGCTTCCCCCTCAGCCGCATCGAGGAGGCCTACCGCCTCTTCGCCTCGCACGCCGACGGAGTCATCAAGGTCGCCGTCGAGCCGTAGCGCCGCAGCCCTGCCGCAGAAGCCTCTCTCACCGGTCCATCCCGGAATGCCCGTCCGGAAGCCGGTATTCCTGATTTCGGTTGACTGGAAGGTGCCGGGAAAAGTGCGGTTTTTCCACCACCTTTTCGAATTCGTTATGATCGGACTGTCCTCAGAAGACCTTTGGAAGGTGGGAAATGGTGAAAATGTCCGGAAATGGCCGTGTACGTGCTGTGTCGGTACCGTTGCTCAATCCCACCTTCGGAAGGTGTGCAGAAAATCCCGAGAATCGTCTCACCTTCGGAAGGTGGTAAATGGTGAAAATATCCGAAAACGGCTGTGTACGTGCTGTGTCGGTACCGTTGCTCAATCCCACCTTTGGAAGGTGTGCAGAAAACCCCGAGAATCGTCCCACCTTCGGAAGGTGGGAATGAGGGAAGGCGGGACAACGGGAGAGGTGGCCGACTCAGTGCGCCTTGAGAAATGTATCCAGCGCGGTGAAATATTCTTCGGTATGGGTGAATGCGGCCTGGAGGTGCTTGCAGTCGAATTCCAGGAGGGTGACGAGCGGGGAGACGGTCAGGGGCTCGAGCAGGCGGCGGGGGCTGACGGTGTCTTCCGTGGCGTGGATCAGCAGCATGGGGACGGAGATGTCCTGGGGTCGGAAGCCGGGGGAGAGGAGGGGAGTTGCCGGCAGACGCACGGTTTTTCCGCCACTGCCGGAATTGGCTGCTTTGCCGTTATCGCTGCCGTTGCCGTTGCCATTGTCCTTGCCCCCGTTCAGAATCCTGACGCTCTCCGCCGGATCGGAGATGAAACCGTCCATGACGCAGCTCCGGATGAGCGACTTCCTGCCGGGGTATTGCCGCAGATGCTCCCCGACCATGATGGTGCCCATGGAGAATGCCAGCACGTCCACCGGCCTGTCCCGGAGGACGGCGATATGTTCCAGGACTGCCCCGAAATCCCGCAGATACTCGCTGTGGTAGAGCATGTCCCGGTCCGTCGCGAAGTCCTGGCTCCCTCCGAAACCGCGGTAGTCGAACATCCATACATCGTAGCCCAGGAAGCAGAGTGTCGCTCCGATTCCCAGCCATTGTCCCATATTACCCGCGTCGGCGCAGGCTATCAGCACGGACCTTCCATTTTCTCCGGTGCTGGGCAGATTCCAGATATTGATCCTGTACCCGTCCGAGGTTACCACCGAGTCCTCGACGTATTCGATGCCGAAGTCCTTCGGGGTGTAGGTGTATTCTTTCTGCGGGTTGATGGCGTGGGCTGCTGTGATGCTGGCGAGCAGGATGAGGGCCGAGGCCAGGAGTCGGGATGTCGTTTTCATGATGAAGGGTTAACGGTGGTTGAACTTTCGGCCGCATTTACGGCACCGGTAGTTGGCGTTAAGGTATTTGGTGGACATGACCATGAAGATGGCGAGCAGCAGGAATATTCCGGCGATGATGCTGCCGGTGCCGGACTGGATGCCGAGCTGCAATGACCACCAGGGGTAGAAGCCGGAGCCGAGGCCCAGGATGACGGATGCGGTTATGACCGCGGTGGTGTACCGGAAAGGGGCTATGGGCGTGACGTTGTCGCTGCCGCATTTGGGGCAGAAGGGGATGGCTTCGTGCATCCTGTCGGCGATGGGGGCTATTATCTCCAGGGCCTTTTCGTAGTCCTTGTCTGTTACGTACAGTGCGGTGCCGGAGTCAGGATCATGTGTCCCGGTCCGCCGGTCAGTGCTTTCATAGTCGTGCCTGCGCACTGTGATATTGTTGGCTTCCAGTACGCTCGAAATGTTGTCGGCGTAGATGCTGCTGTCGCATTTTATCAGAAGTCTCTCGTCCATGGGTGATGCTTTATCAGCAGACAAAAGTACGGAAAAATTCTGTTGCCGCAATGGCAGTGTTTCGTGGGATTTGCTGCCGTTGTGGCAATATTGAGTGGAAAATCCGTATATTTGCACTAACCACACAAACAGCAATCAGTCCATGGACAGCCGTAAATACTTTTTCTATCACCCGTCGTCCCTTGTCGATGTCTGCAAGGACGGCCATGAGCCGAATCCGGACTCGAGATTCAAAAGCCTGATCTGGGATGACAGCATCAAGGGTATAACTCTTCAGCAGGAGGTGTTTAGTAACGGGGACCTCAATGAGGAGAAGACTGTCAGGATAAGAGTAGCGATTTTCAAGGACGAGGACTGCGCGGCTTATCAGCATGTTGTCAGCCGGTTCAATGAATGGGAATATAAGGGAGGCCAGGTGTCCGAGTCCATAAAGATGGACCGCTCCTCGTATCGGAAGATTCTGGATATGTACAGCGAGGCCTCTAAGAAGGCGACAGAGGAGATTCCCCGGAAGATCGTCTGCAAGATGGATGTGGATTATTCCATGCCGGTCGGGCAGGAGGAGGACAAGCTGACACTGACTGTTCCGGTGAGCAGCGGGATGCTCGAGCCCGGAGTTCTCTATGATATAGGAATCATTGAGGAGGGTGACGTCCCTCTGCAGTGGAAAGAGTGGGCTTGCTTTAAATTTTTCCGTCTGACAATGCCGGTGGAGGAGGCGTTTGTCCCTTATTCCGCCTGTCTGAAAGTCATGACACCGGTGGGCGGAGAGATATGTTTCAGCAAATCTAAAGACTATCGTCACTACAGCGGCTTCTTCTCGGACATTCATTTCGATCCGGTAAGCGACGAGGTCGAAATCAACCCGGCGCTGCTTTGTTTTGAAGTGGAGGTGAAATGCGGCAAGGAGGATCTTCCATTCTTCAATATTGTCCTGAAATCGGGGGATGCTGTTATTTTCAACAGTATATGCCGGCTGCTCGATGTGGAGGGAACGGACCGCATATACGCTTTCTGCCCGCTCTCAATGGAGAAGGTGCATGTAAAACAATATCCGGAGGTTACGGCATCGCTTCATGTCTTTGACCGGGAGATCGCCTCTTTCCGGTTTTTCACGGACAGGACGGAGCGGGGGAAATACCGATTTGACCGCATGAATAAATAAATGATTTTTTAGTTGCGCACGCCGGGGATTTTCCTTAAATTTGCTTGAGATATACTAAAAGGCAAAAATATGAAATCGGTAAAATTTTTCTTGGCTGCAGCGGCGGTGCTCCTGGCAGCCTCCTGCGGCAGGGGAGGGCTCGGAGAGGGAGGTCTGGTGACTTTCGACTATTCTCAGATGACGGAGGGACAGGATACTCTGGTGTTCTCGGACCTGGCTGCGGAGCCGGAGTTCATCGCGCTGGACAGCGATACTTTAGATGCATTCACAGCGGCGAAAGTGCTCATTACGGAAAATTATCTGGTCAAGGACGCTCAGGCCATTCTGAGCAAGGCTCCTGTCAGGGTGTTCGACCGGCATACCGGGAAGTTCATCTGCAACGTGGGGCATCTCGGGCGTGGCCCCGGGGAGTATCTGAATTCCTCTCAGACTTTTGTGGACGAGGACGGCGGCAAGGTGTGGATAATGGATGCGGCGGACCGTATCAAGACCTATGACCTGACTTCGGGGAAATATCTGGGGACTGTCCCTCTGGCATATAAGCCGATGGACGAGTTCGGAGCGGGCTCGGCCAGTTTTATGGTGGACGGGCGGGCCGGCACGCTGACGGTCATGGCGGTGCCTTACGAGGAGGATGCCTGTCCGGCTATAGCCTGGTGCCAGGACCTTTCGGGCAAGATTCTCTGGGAGATACCCGAGGTCGGAATGCAGCGCACCCGGACTCCGTCAAATACTCTCGTGGGTACGTCCTTCAATATCGACGGTGCGCTGGATGTGTCGTTCGAGTCCAGCGGCAACTGGCCTGATACCCTGTATGTCCTTAAAGGGGATGTGCTGCGGCCGGTGTTTACTGTCAATACCCGGTCATTGAAGAGCGGCTCTTCCTTGAAAAGTACCCTGCTGCCGGGAAAAGTGCTCTCTACCCTGACTGAAATGCAGGAATACATGCCGCGCATCATCATAGGAGTACCCGTGGCCAATGTGCTTACGGACCTGAAATCAGGGGAGAGCGTAAGCTATCCTACGGAGATTCTCAATGACTTTCTCGGCGGGTACCAGGGCGGATATTCTATCCAGTGCGGTTATCTGGTACAGAGCATTCCGGCAGAGGAGTTCTTAGTCGCGGCTCCCCAGGCCCTGGAGCAGGGGACGCTGACCGGCTCTGCGGCGAAGCGGGTCCGGGCGATTCTTTCCGACCTGCAGCCTACGGACAACGATGTGCTGATGCTGGCCCGGCTGAAAGACTGAGACGGATAAAATTTTTGGATAATCTGGAAGATTTGCTATCTTCGCTTCGCAAAACAGAATATGAATACTCTTCTCAATATATGTTTCTGGTGGTGGCGCGCTCCTTTCCGGGTAAACGGTTGGGTGCTGCCTGAACTCATGTATTGGTCATAAGAGGACTTTATATAGAGAAATATCCGAGCGGCCTGTCGTTTACTCAAACGGCGGGCCGTTTTATTTTACATTTTACCTTAACAATCAAAACTATCATGGAACCCAGAAAAAGATTCATCCTCGAAGAGCGCGATATCCCGCGCAGATGGTACAACATCGTGGCAGATATGCCGCAGAAGCCCAGGCCCGCTCTGGACCCCGTTACACGTCAGCCTCTTACACAGAAGGACCTCAGCCGGATATTTTCGGAAGAAGCTGCCAGGCAGGAGCTGAATACGGTGGACCGGTGGATTGAGATTCCCGAAGCAGTGCGGGACCAGTACCGTCTCTACCGGTCTACGCCTCTGGTGAGGGCATACGGTCTGGAGAAGGCCCTGGATACACCGGCGCATATCTATTTCAAGAACGAGAGTGTCAGCCCGGTAGGCTCGCATAAGCTCAACTCGGCTTTGGCCCAGGCCTATTACTGCAGGCAGGAGGGACTTACGAACATTACTACCGAGACCGGGGCCGGACAATGGGGTACAGCCCTGGCATACGCGGCCAATGTATTCGGGCTGGAACTGGCCGTGTACATGGTAAGGCTGAGTTATGAACAGAAACCCTACCGCAGGTCGCTGATGCAGGTATGGGGTGCTCAGGTAGTGGCTTCTCCAAGTATGTCTACCAAGGCTGGGAGGAGAATTCTGACAGAGACGCCCAATCATCAGGGAAGTCTGGGTACTGCGATTTCGGAGGCGGTGGAGCTGGCGACGACGGTGCCGGGGTGCAAGTACACGCTGGGCAGTGTGCTCAATCATGTCACCATGCATCAGACCGTAATCGGTCTCGAGGCGGAGAAGCAGATGGAGATGGCGGGGGAATGGCCGGATGTGGTGATAGGCTGTTTCGGCGGCGGGTCCAATTTCGGAGGGATATCCTATCCGTTCATGCGGCATTGTCTCGGGGGAGAACATGCGGGTACGAGGTTTGTGGCTGCGGAGCCGGAGGCCTGCCCGAAACTTACGAAAGGGCAGTTCATGTACGACTACGGGGACGAGGCCGGCTACACTCCTCTGCTGCCGATGTATTCCCTCGGCCATACCTTCACGCCTGCAGGCATCCATGCGGGAGGGCTCCGCTATCACGGGGCCGGGACCATCGCCAGCTGCCTTCTCGGGGAAGGAAGGATCGAGGCAGTGGATATCGGGCAGAAAGAGTCGTTCAGGGCCGGAGTCCTGTTCGCCCGCACCGAGGGCATTGTGCCGGCACCCGAATCTGCCCATGCAATAGCGGCGACCGTAAGGGAAGCCATCCGGGCGAGGGAGGAAGGCACTCCCAGGACAATCCTGTTCTGCCTCTCAGGCCACGGGATGGTCGACATGGCGGCCTACGACAGGTACCTGACCGGGGATATGTAGCAAGACCCCCTTTTGCAATATCGGGAAGGTGCAAGCCGTCAGTTTCTCTGGCGGAGTATCGTTAGGCAGGGTTCCTCGTCATCGGTGAGGCAGTAGTCGATGAGCTGGTCACCGTACTGCCACTTGGGGTAGAAGGCTTCCTCTGAGCCGGGGAAGGTGAGTTCCGAGCGGTAGATGGTGCCGTCGGTCTTGTCGATCAGGTAGAGCTGCTTCTGCTGGCCGGGCTCCATGAGGGTGACGTAGCGGAAGGCAGCATCCTCGGCGTAGTCATAGACAAAATAGATATCGTTCCAGACATCAGTGAATGAGGACAGGTCGCTCTGAGCGATTCCGTGCCGGAAGGTGAAGCAGCACCTCGGTTCGAGGGACGGGACTTCCGGATGCACGGTGAATACGGTGTCGGTGCTCATCTGGTGGAAGATTATCTCTCCGTCCCCGTTCTGGAAGAGGGCCTTGTATTCCTGATATGCAGTGACATTGGCCTTGGGGGTGAGCCGGAAAAGCAGATGGTTGGCGAACCTGCCTGTCTGACGGCCGCTGGTGTCCCGGATGCGGAGCCGGTCGGCTTCGTTGCCGAGCACTGTCTGTACGGATTCCAGTATGTATGGACCGTCGGCCAAGGTGTAGACCATCTGTGCCTGAGCCTCTGGCTCCCGGGTCCCGATGTATGTCCCGTCCAGTCCGTAGGTGAGGACGCCTTTCATTATATCATTGATACAGATGCCGTTCCCGTCCGGAGCGAGATAGATGTCGTTAACATACAGGTATTCCCCGGGACCGTTGCCCTTGACTCCGACATAACCTTTCAGCCTGCCGTCCCTGGACAGCCTCAGCACCTTCATATCTGCCGTAAGCATGAAAATATTGTCCTCGGTCAATACTACGTCTACGGCATCCGAAATGAGCAGCCGTCCGCTTTCCTCAGCGCCCGAGAGAAGGATCCTCTCCACTTCGTACCCCCGTTCCCCGAGGTCTGCCATCGAGATTTCAGCGGATGCGGAGGCAAATTCGGACTCTGTGTAAGTAGGAATGTCACCGGATGTTCCGGAGCAGGAGGCAGCGAATATCAGTGCTGCCGGCAGGAGGATGAGATGCTTTTTCATACAATGCGGATTTTATAACAAAAATACGATAAAATAATGTACTGCGAATATAAAGATTTTTTTAGTTGTCAAAATCTTGACAGGAGGCCACTATCAGTCTGTAAAATCGCGATGTATCTTAAAGAACTGAAAAACATACCATTGAACAGATTTATGGATTACAGACTGTCGGTAAATCGGGTGGTGTCTGTTGTGCGGTGATTGGAGGTAATATGCTGGAAATGTGAATGTGGGCTGAAAAGTTGAATTACAGACTGCTCTGCTCATACAGACCGGACTGCTCTGCTCAGATGAAGAACAGCGACGCCCCGGTGACACTGATGACGGCTCCGATGACCTGTCTGGCGGTTACTTTCTCCTTGTAGATGAGCTTGGAAGGGAGGATGATGAGGATGGGGGTGAGGGCCATGATGGTGGAGGCGATGCCGGCTTCGGTGTAGTTGACGGCGAGCAGGGAGAGGGAAACGCCGAGGAAGGGGCCGAAAAAGGTGCCGGTGGCGGCGGCGCCCATGGATTTTACGTCCTTGAAGGAGGCGAGCAGGCTCCGGCCTTTTTTCTGCAGGAACATGATGACCAGGAAACCGGCCAGGCCGGCGACGGCGCGTATCTGGGTGGAGGCGAAGGGGATGACGAGGTTGTCCAGGTCGGTGACGGGCGGGGCGGCCTCCATGTAGTGGTTCATGCCTATCTTGCTGAGTACCAGACCGACGCCTTGGCCGATGCCGGCTCCGATGCCGAAGAGCACGCCTTTCAGCGGTAGATTGATGCCGATTCTGTGATGATGGTGCAGTCCGTGCGGTTTGCGGTAGTGTCCTAAGGCATGCCCGTGACGTCTTTTACTGCTTTCGTGGTCTGCATGATATGTCTTGTCTGTTGTGTCCTCTTGGCCAGTATTCTCAGAGTCCGTCCTGCCGAGAATCGAGATGCCGATACCGGCGACACAGACCAGCATGCCGGCAATGGCTGTCAGCGACATCTTCTGTCCTAAAAAGAAGTAGCCGGCGATGGCGGCTGTAGGCGGGGCGAGGGTCATGAACAGCTGGCCGAGCCGGGAGCCGATGACCACATAGGAGTTGAATAGGCAGAAGTCTCCGAAGACGTATCCGACGAGGCCGGAGAGGGCGAGCCACAGCCAGGCGGCCCCTCCTGCATTGACGGGAAAGGGCGAGCCGGTGACGGCAAGCAGGAAGATTCCGAGCATCACCATGGCCATGATCAGCCTGATGATGTTGAGAGACAGGGAGCCTACTTTCTTACTGGCGTATTCGAAACTCAGTGCCGTGAGGGTCCAGGAGACGGCGACGATGAGTGAGATGATCTCTCCGAAATGCTGGCTCATATTCTAAAAAAACGACTTGACAATGTAGAACAGTACGGGTACGAGCAGGGCCGGCAGCATGTTGAGGGTCCTGCAGTCCTTGATGCCGAGGATGGAGAGTCCGGAGCTGGCGATGAGGACTCCACCGACTATCGATATCTCGCACATCAGGCTGTCGGATATGACGTCACCGGCCAGGGAGGTGACCAGGTATATCGACCCTTGGAAGAGAAAGAGCACCGGGGCTGCCAGGACCATGCCTATGCCGTAGGTGCTGGCCAGGACAGTGGATGTCACGAGGTCGAGCATGGCGTTGGTGAACAGATAGGTATTGTCCCCGTACAGGGCGCTCATCACCGAACCGACCATCGACAGGGTGCCGATGCAGTAGAGCAGGATGCCGGTGGAGAGGCCTTCGGCCAGCCGCGATTTCGAGTACCTGGAGACCAGTCCGTTGAACCGGTCAGAAATCTTCAGCACTGTACCTGTCAGCGAGCCTATGGCCAGACTGGCGATGAATAGGACCGGGTACTCGCTCTTGGAGATGTTGGAGACGAAGGCGCCAGTCCCGAGCAGGAGCGCGGCCAGTCCCATCGCATTGTACAGCGCGTCCCGGTACTCGGGCTTGATGGCCTTCCGGGCCAGGCTTCCGAGCAGGCTGCCGGCGATGATGCACGAGGTGTTTACGATAGTTCCTAACATTTTTCCTAAATCCGTGCAAAATTAGGAAGGTGTCGGGTTTTTAGCAAGTTATTTTGACATGAAGTGTCAGGTTCAGTCCACGAGGCCTTTGCAGAAACTCAGGACATCCCCCCATACGGCCTCCTTGCCCTTCTCGTTGAGTATCTCGTGGCGCATGGAGGGGTAGAGGCGGGACCGCACGTCCGTGTATCCGGCCCGCTGCATGGTGCGGACGGCCTGGCGGAATTTCCTGGGGCTCAGCAGGCAGGGGTCGTCTTCGCCGGAGATGAAGAGTACGGGCATGGAGGGGTTGCGGGGCCTCCATCCGGAGATGCTGTATGCGTCCTGCATGATGGTGAAGAGGTTGAGGAAGCCGTGGGCCGTGAACTGGAAGTTGCAGAGAGGATCGGCGTCGTAGTTGCGTACGATCTCGGGGTCGGAGCAGACCCAGGCATTGGGTGAGCCTTCGTGCCGGAAGCGGCGGTTGAACGAACCGAAGGCGAGGGTCTGGATGATCTTCGGGCGGCATTTCTCCCCGGCCCGCGCGGCATAGAGCCTGGCCACCAGTTTCCCGATACCGGCACCGCTGTTGCGGCTGGGACTGCCGCAGACGATCAGGCCCGAGATCATGTCGTCGTTACGTTTTACGAATGAGCGGACTGCCATCGAGCCCATGCTGTGCCCGAGCAGAATCAGCGGCAGGTCCGGATGCTCCGTCCGCACTCTCTCCGTGACAGCCTTGATGTCGTCTATCATGGCCGTCCAGCCTCCCTCGTAGAAATACCCGAGGTCTTCGGAGCAGCGCACCGACTCCCCGTGTCCGCGGTGGTCGTGTATGATGCTGAAGAACCCGTTGGCCGCCAGGTATTCCATGAACGGGATGTACCTCTCCTTGTGCTCGCACATTCCGTGCACTATCTGAACGATGCCCTTGGGCGTGCCGGCGGCGGGTCCGCACAGCAGGATGCTGATCTCCAGTCCGTCGGACTCGGACGCAATCTTCTCTTTCTTGATTATGGCCTGTGTTGTGTCTGTCATGATACAGCAGGATATATCGAAAAGCATGCCACAATTTACCCGTGCCGCAGTGGGTGCGGGTATCGGAAATTTTCGTATATTTGCGGAATAGAGTTTGCAAATTTTCAGGCATGAAAAATACGATATACGAGAAGATGGGCGGGGATACCGCGGTGGAGATGAAGGACGATCCCGTGTTCGGGGTCATCGGTGGGGGAAGCTGGGCTACGGCCTTGGTGAAGCTGCTGACGGACAACGGGCGGCAGCTGAACTGGTACATGCGCGACACAGGTGCGATAGAGCACATAGAGCGGTATCACCATCACTCGAAATATCTGCCTGCGGTGGAACTGGACGCCGACAGTTTTACCATCACCAACGATATCAATTATGTGGTGGAGGAATCGGATATCCTGATCTTCGCCATTCCCTCGGCCTACTTTCTGAAAGAGGTGAGCCGGATTACCGCGTCTTACGACGGCAAGCTGCTTATCTCGGCGGTCAAGGGCTTCGTGGGTGACCGCTATCTGACCATCGCTGAGTATTTCCATGACGACCACGGCGTGCCTTTCGACCGGATAGGAGTGATCAGCGGCCCCTGCCACGCAGAGGAGGTGGGCATGCAGCGCCTCTCGTACATCACCCTCTCGTCCAAGTACATAGAGGTGGCAGAATATCTCTGCGGCTTTTTCCGCAACTACTATGTGAACACGATAGCCTGCACCGATATCTATGGTGTGGAGTACGCCGCAGCCCTGAAGAACGTCTACGCCATCGCCGCAGGTGTCTGCTATGGCTGCGGATACGGTGACAACTTTATGGCCGTACTGATAGCCAGCTGCTTCCGTGAGATGAAGGAGTTCATCAACGTCACCAATCCCGATACCCGCCGCAACACCTCCATGTCGGCATATCTCGGCGACCTGCTCGTTACCTGCAACTCTCCCTTCTCACGCAACCGCAACTTCGGCCGCATGCTCGGCAAGGGCTATTCGGTCCAGACCGCCATTCTCGAGATGAGCCAGGTGGCCGAGGGCTACTACGCAACCAAGGCGATACATGAGATCAACCGCAAGTTCCGGGTCAGCATGCCCATCGCCGATACGGTCTACTCCATCCTCTACGGGAGGGAAAATGCCGTGGAGGCCATGCGGGCCCTGCAGGACAGCCTGATGTAGAACCGGAAAGGAACACTGGAAAAGAACAGAAAAACAATAAACTTAAAAACAAAAGTTATGGTAAATGTAAATTTCAAACCCTCGAAGGCGTATATCGAGAAGGCACTCAACGCTTTCGACACCCTTCAGGGAAGACAGGGAAGAGGCAATGATTTCTTAGGCTGGCTCGATCTGCCCTCGGACACTCCGGAGTCCATCGTAAAGGGCTGCGAGGACATCGCTAAGGAATGGAAGGACAAGGGCGTGCAGGTGGCCGTGGTCATCGGTATCGGCGGCTCCTATCTCGGAGCAAAGGCAGCCCTCGAGGCTCTCTCGCACTCCTTCGGCCTCAATGAGAAAGGCATTCACGTAGTCTTCGCCGGCTTCAACCTCTCGGAGGAATATCACGCCGAGCTTATAGACTACATCCAGGATAAATCGGTGGCAGCCGTGGTCATCTCCAAGTCAGGCACCACCACTGAGCCCGCAGTGGCTTTCCGCGTCATCAAGGAGCATATCGAGGAGCGCTACGGCAAGTCCGAGGCCGCTTCCCGCATCGTGGCCGTCACCGACAAGGCCCGCGGTGCCCTGAAGAGCCTCTCGGATCAGGAGGGCTACCGTACCTTCGTGATTCCCGACAACGTAGGCGGCCGCTTCTCGGTCCTCACCCCCGTGGGCCTGCTCCCCATCGCCCTGGCCGGTTACGATATCCGTGCCCTGCTCAAGGGTGCCGCCGCCATGGCCCGCCGCTGCTCCGAACGCAGTGAGGAGAATCCCGCCCTCATCTACGCCGCAGCCCGCAACGAACACTACGATGCCGGCAAGAAGGTGGAGATCTTAGTCAATTTCAACCCCAAGCTCCAGTACGTCGGCGAGTGGTGGAAGCAGCTCTTCGGCGAGTCCGAGGGCAAGGAAGGCAAGGGTATATTCCCCGCCTCGGTTAATTTCACCACCGACCTGCACTCCATGGGCCAGTACATCCAGGAGGGCGAGAGGATGCTCTTCGAGACTGTCATCTCAGTAGAGAATGCCGGCCGCGAGCTGGTCATCACGAACGACCCCCAGAACCTCGACGGCCTTAACTTCCTCACCGGCATGCACCTCGAGCACTGCAACAAGATGGCCGAGGCCGGTACCCGTCTGGCCCACCTCGACGGCGGAGTGCCCCAGGGCAGGGTGACAGTGGACCGCATCGACGAGTACAATCTCGGCGAACTCTTCATGTTCTTCGAAGAGGCCTGCGGTATCTCGGCCTACGTCCTAGGAGTCAATCCTTTCGATCAGCCCGGAGTGGAGGCCTACAAGAAGAATATGTTCGCACTCCTCGGCAAGCCCGGTTACGAGGCTCAGGCCGAGGCCATCCGCAAGAGGCTCGAGTAGCCGTTAAAGCATTACAGCAGATCAGCAGATGAGAAAGGAGTTTCTCAGAAGTGTAGCCGGGCAGTTCTACAGCCTTACTGGCGGAGAGCTGCGCGGCTACTGCTTTGTCTTCCCCAACCGCCGCTCGTCCCTCTTCTTCCGCCGCTATCTGGGAGAGACGGCCGACAGACCCATTTTCTCCCCCGCGATAACCAACATCAACGACCTTTTCACCGAACTTTCAGGCCTCCATTCTCTCGACCGCATTACCCTCCTGCATCGGCTCTACACCGTGTATCGGGAGAAGGTGGAAGGCTTCGACGAGAGTTTCGACGATTTCGTCTACCGCGGCGAGGTGATCCTGTCCGACTTCGATGACATCGACAAATACATGGCCGATGCCGCCGGACTTTTTACGAACATCAGGGACCTCAAGGAGATAGAGGACCGCTACGACTACCTCAGTCCGGCCCAGCGGGAGGCCATAGCCTCGTTCTGGGGGGTGGTCATCCCTTGCCGCGAGGGGCGCAAGGAACAGCAGTTCCTGGGAATGTGGGACAGCATGCACGGCATCTACACCGGTCTGCGGACTCTGCTGGAGAGCAGGGGAGAGGCCTACGAGGGCATGATATACCGCTCGGTGGCCGAACGTCTCAAGGAGGGCGACCCGGACCTGCTCCGGGCTCTGGAACGCTATGACCGGACGGTGTTCGTAGGACTCAATGCCCCGAACCGCTGCGAGCGCACCCTCTTCGAGACTCTTCAGAAACTCGGCCGCGGGGACTTCTACTGGGACTACTACGGCGAGGCTGTCCGCGACCCTGCCAACAAATCCTCCCTCTTCATGGAGGACAATGTCTCCCGCTATCCCTCCCTCCACCCGCTGCCGGAGGACGGAGGGCTGTGTGAGGCTCCTCCTAAGATAGAGGCGGTCTCCATCCCTTCGGCTGTAGGCCAGACCAAGTACGTCCACGACATCCTGCAGCGGATAGTCCGGGAGGAAGGCACCTCCGACCTCTTCTCGACCGCCGTCCTCCTGCCGGACGAGCAGCTGCTTTTCCCTCTGCTCAATTCCCTTCCGGAGGAGGTCACTCCGGTCAATGTCACCATGGGCTATTCCCTGGCTCACAGCAATGTATCCTCCTTCGTGGCAGCCATTGCCTCCCTTCAGGACCGGCTCCGGCTCCGTGACGGGCAGGTCCGTTTCTACTGGAGGGACGTCCTGGCACTTTTAGCCCATCCCTACATCAGCGGCAGTCCGGTTCTTCAGGAGCGGGCGAAGGAACTCAGGGACAATATTATCAAGGCCAATACCATCTATCCCGAGGCCGGCTTCCTCAGCGAGGGGCAGCCTCTCCTCGGCCTGATCTTCCAGGACGCCGCGAGGGCGGATGTCCCCGCCTCGGAGGCTGTCTCGGACTACCTCACCTCCATTCTGGATGCTGTTACGGAAGGAGCGGACCGTATCGACAAGGAATTCTTAGCGGGCTACAGCCGCAGTCTCAACCTGCTGCACTCGCTCGGGATAGACATGCGCAAGGATACTTATTTCCGCCTGCTGCGCCGTCTGGAGGCCTCGGTGTCGATTCCCTTCAGCGGAGAGCCGCTGGACGGTCTGCAGATCATGGGACCGCTGGAGATCAGGGCCCTGGATTTCGAGAACCTGATAATCCTCTCGGTGAACGAGGGCACTTTCCCTTCCCGGAATACGGCGGCCTCGATGATACCGTACAACCTCCGCCGGGGCTTCGGCCTGCCCACCTACGAGTTTCAGGACTCGATCTCGGCCTATCATTTTTACCGCAGTATCTGCCGGGCCCGCAGGGTGTGGCTGCTGACCGACAGCCGGGGCGACGGCCTGCGCTCCGGAGAGGAGAGCCGCTATATCAAGCAGCTCGAGTATCATTACGGCCTGCCGGTGGAGCGCCGTACAGTCTCCTTTACCATTACCGGCAATTCCCTGCCGGAGGTGGCTCCGGTGCCCAAGACCCCGGAGCATCTGGAGAGACTGCGCGGGATGACATTCTCCAATTCCTCCCTGCAGACGTGGATGGGCTGTTCCATGCGTTTCTACTACCAGTATATCCTGGGTCTCAAGGAAGAGGAAGACCTTTCCGAGGGGGTGGACAATGCCGCCTTCGGCACGCTCTACCACTATGTCATGCGCCGGCTCTACGAACCCTTCAAAGGCCATCCCGCAGACAGGGCCGCACTCAGGAAAATGGCTGCGGATACAGAACGCATAGCCGCATTGGTGGATGAAGGCTTCCATGACGAACTGGAACTGAAGGAGATAAGCGGACGCAACCGTATCGCCGGAGCCTTAGTGGCCAAGCTGGCGGCCAGGACTCTGGAGGTGGATGCCGCCCGTCCGGATGGAGAGGAGATCAGTTCCGTCGTGGCTTTGGAGGAGAACTACACCGCGTCATTCCGGACTCCGGCAGGGCACGATGTCCGGCTCCGGGGCATTTTCGACCGGGTCGACCGGGTGGGAGGCCGGCTGAGAATCGTGGACTACAAGACCGGCGGGGAGCATTTCAGCTGCCGGGAGATAAGCGAGCTCTTCCAGAGCGATACCCACGGCGGAGGCAGTCATTTCTTCCAGCTGCTGCTGTATCTGCTTATCCTGTCTGACCGTAAGCAGGAGCCGAAGGTGGATGACGTGGAGAATGTCCTCTTAGAGATATACTACACCCGGAACCTCTATACCGGGGGACAGGCCTGGCGCACGCCCCTTAAATCCGAATATGAGGAGTTCACTCAGGCATTGGGGACCCTTCTGGACCGTATCCTGAATCCGGACGAGCCGTTCACTGCCTGCGAGGACGGGGCAGCCTGTGAGTATTGTCCCTTCACTGCATTGTGTAACAGATAAATAACAGAGTATATGCTGGAGATATGCAAGGCGTCGGCCGGGTCGGGCAAGACCCACAAACTTACCGGGGAGTATCTGCGGATGCTCTTCAGCGGCGGGACCGACCGCTATAAATCGATTCTGGCGGTGACATTCACCAACAAGGCTACCGGCGAGATGAAGCAGAGAGTCCTCGAGGAGCTGCACCGGATAGCCTCCGGGGAGAAATCCCCATTCATCGCTGACCTCGCCCGCTCGGGCCGGTTTGCGGACATGGCTTCCGCCGGCAGCACTCCGGAGGCCGTGGAAGAAGCGGTGCGCCGGCATGCATCGGCTCTGCTCTCGGCTATTCTGAACGACTACTCTCTCTTCAATATCAGCACTATCGACCGGTTCTTCCAGCAGGTACTCAGGGCATTCGCCATAGAAACCGGGCATTTCTCGTCCTATAATGTAGAGATCAACGACGACAGCATCTTAGCCATAGCTGTGGACGAGCTGATGGGCTCGATAGATGACAACGAGGAACTGCTGCAGTGGCTCATCGACCTGTCCGTGGAGGCGGTGGAGAACGGCCGCGACTGGAACAGCGTGCCCCAGCTGCTCCGTCTGGGCTCGGAACTCTTCAAGGAACCGTTCAAGCTGGCGGTGCGCGGCTCCGGGGTGGAACTGGCCGGGCGCACTTCCATAGCCGAGTGCGGGAAGGCCATGCGGAAGGTAGTTAGGGACTTCCGCGAGGAGTGCCGCAGCATGGCGGACGAGGCGGCGGCCATAATGAGCCGTTATGATCTTGTACCCTCTGATTTCAAGGGCGGTTCCCGCTCGTTCATGAACTATTTCGACAAACTGCGTTCCGGACGCTACGAGGCCCCTCCGGCCACATTTGTCAGCATGGCGGAGGAAGAGCCGGCCAGATGGTGCGCCTCCTCGGCCAAAACCCGGGCCTCCGACATCGCCTCCGCATATCATGCCGGGCTTGCGGAGATAGTCCGCAGGGCTTCCGACCCGGACCGCCTCACCAAGTACTTCACTGCCCTGGAGATACTGCGAAATCTTTCCGTGGCCGGTATCCTGAGCGATATCGAGGCCCAGGTCCGGGACCACTGCCGCCGCAACAACTTAGTCCTGCTCTCCGATACCCCGCGCTTCCTGTCGGACATCATCGACGGCAGCGACACACCTTTTATATACGAGCGCGTGGGCTCCCGCCTGGACAACTACCTGCTGGACGAGTTCCAGGACACCTCCCGGATGCAGTGGGACAACTTCGAACCCCTGCTCCGCGACAGCGTGGACGCCGGCAGTCCCTGCCTGATAGTGGGCGACGTCAAGCAGAGCATCTACCGCTGGAGAGGCTCCGACTGGAGGCTGCTGGATACGGAGATAGCCTCCCGCTTCGACCCCCGCAAGGTCCACACCGATACCCTGGCCTACAACTGGCGCAGCTCCGCCGAAGTGGTTTCCTTCAACAATTCTTTCTTCGGCTCCGTCGGGGCCCTGACCGGTGATGAGCTCATAGGCCGCATCTACTCCGACGCCGTGCAGCGGATACCGGAGGGCAGCAGCCGTCCCGCAGGGCATATCCGGGTCACATTTACCGAAGGCAACAGCGCGGATATGTGGGAGGAAAGTTACCTGCAGCGGATTCTCGATGCGGTCCGCACCCTTATGGAACACGGCTACCGCCCCGGGGACATAGCCTTCTTAGTCCGGACCCGTGCCGAGGGCGCCGCCATATCGGACCTGCTGATAGCCAACGACTACAATATCATGACGGAGGACTCCCTCCGTCTCTCCTCCTCCGCAGCGGTGCGCCGGACCGTGGACTGCCTGAAAGAGATGGCCGCCGGTATGTCCGGGACAGCTCCGGACGGGGAGGACGGCCCGGCAGCCGGGAAATCCCTCTACAATATCTGCGAGACCCTTCTGCGCTCCCGTCCCGAAGGGCAGGAGGACGGCGGCTCGGCCTTTGTAAACGCCTTCCTGGACTGTGTCCTGGAATATATCGGGGCGGAGGGCTCCGACCTCACCGGCTTCCTGCGCTGGTGGGAGACCGAGGGGGCCGACCGCTCCGTCTCGGCTCCGGAGGGCAGGGACGCCCTGCGCGTGATTACGATACACAAGTCCAAGGGCTTGGAATTCAAGGCCGTCATCGTGCCTTTCCTCCAGATACCCTTTGCGCCCAAGGGCAACACCGCCAAATATATCTGGTGCGGATCCTCCATACAGCCCTTCGACATGCTGCCGGTCTATCCCCTGGAGTGCCGCAGCAGTCTGGAACAGACCGTATTTGCCGGAGACTACTTGCGGGAGAAGCGCTACAGCGCCGTGGATGCGGTCAATGTGGCATACGTCGCCTTTACCCGGGCGGTACAGGAGCTCATTGTCTTCGCCCTCGTGCGTCCTTCCAAGAACGGCCCGGCCCCCACGTCCGTATCCCATATCCTCTATTCCCACCTTCAGGGACAGCTTGAGGACGGGATCTACGAATTAGGAGAATGGACCTCGCCCCAATACCGGAAAGGCGGGGAGAGGGGAGCAGCCGGGGAGGAGATGGCCCGCGTGCCGTCGGTTCCCATAGGGGACAGGCTTAGGCTCTCCTTCCGCGGGGAGGAGTTCTTCAAGAGGGACAGCCGCCGCACCAGAGGTATTGTCCTGCATGAGATATTGTCTAAGGTGGAGACGGCCTCCGATTTAGAGGAGGCGGTGCGGGGGGCCGTGGTCTCCGGCATTCTCCCCGCCAAGGAGGGGCCGCAGGTGCTGGAGCAGTTCTCCGGGATGCTGCGGTCGGTGAGCGGCAGGCATTGGTTCGACGGGACTTACCTTCTGATGAACGAGGCGACCGTCATTGCTCCCGGAGGGGACAGCTACCGTCCGGACCGGATGATGTTCAGCCCTGACGGACAGAAGGCTGTGGTGGTGGACTACAAGTTCGGCAGCCGCAGGGACGGGCAGTACCGCGCCCAGGTCCGGGGATATATGGACCTTCTCGGGCAGATGGGCTACCGAGAGGTGGAGGGATGGCTGTGGTACGGGGAGGACGGAGTGGAGGAAGTGGGACAATCTGCGGGGAAATGATTATATTTGCGTCCGGATTTAAACAAGTATACTATGACAAAAGTTATTTACAATGTGAAAGGGATGGCGTGCAACCATTGTGTCATGCATGTACAGAGGGCTCTCGAATCCATACCCGGTGTTAAGGCGTTTGTGACTCTTGATCCCGCTCAGGCAGAGATAGAATTCTTTGACAAAGTTTACTCCAAGTCAGAACTTCAATCAGTAATCTCGGAGAAGGCCGGAGATTATATTCTGGAAGATAAGTAAAAGCTAAACGTATTTTATGAAATTGAGTTTTAAGATTTTAGGTGCAGCAGCAGTTCTTGCCGCCGTTGCATGTACCCTTCCCTCGTGCTCTTCGGAGCTGAGTCTGGAAGAGGACAGTTTCGACACCACCGTGAATTTCGGAGGTGAGGCATTCTCTATTCCGGTCGGCTCGACCGATGAGATAGCCATAGGCGATTTTCTGGAAATTTCTGAGGGTGATGTTATCGGAATTGACAATAACGGCAATTACTATATCGGATTCTCGCAGACTTTCGAGCAGAAGATATCGGTGAGCGATTTTACGGATAAGCTGACAGTCGCAGGACTCTATCATGTCATGGAGCCCCGTCCTGTGGCACTTCCCTCTCTGGAGGAGCTGCCTGAGATTCCTGAGGTCTTTCCCGGAGAGGAAATTCCGGATGTCGATGTCGCCGGAGATATGATAAGCGTCGACATGGGACTGGACGAGGTGTTCTCCTATGAGTTCGGTTTCGAGGAGGCAAAAGACTATGGCCTGGTCAGCATTGAGAGAGTGGACATGGAGGAAACCTATCTCCGTCCCGAGATTGAGCTGGAGAGCGACCACGGGCTGCCCCCTTCACTTAAGGTGGAAGTTAAGCTTCAGGTACCCCCTCACTATGTTTTCGAGTCTTCCCCTATGGTGGACTCCGAAACCGACATAGTGACATTTACCGGAGTGATGGATGAGGCAACCGGAACCGTGGTATTCCAGCCGCTGGTTCTCGAAGCCATAGATTTCGTGCCGGGCGAGGAGGCCGCGCAGAATTTCGTATTCCAGGACGAGTTTGCTGTTACAAGCTCCACGCTCTTTATTTCCCGCGAGGATATAGAGCCTATGGCGGGCAGTGAGCTCATGGCCACTCTTACAGTGAAGGCCGGTTCGGATGAAGGAACACTCCGCCCGCTGGCATTTACAGGAAAAGTGGACATAGATATTGACCCTGTCAACGAAAGTATAGAGCTTTCAGATATTCCCGATGTCCTGAAGTCAGAGGACCTCGTTCTGGACTTCTATGCACCTACCTTGACCGCTGCCGTAAGCACCAATGCCGGAATTCCCGTGAATCTGACAGCAGATGTAGTGCCGGTGTTTACCGGAGGTGACGGGGAAAAGGTGAGTCTGAATCTTGCCGTTCCCATGTCGGATGACCCTGCATCTGTGGAAACAGCCAATTATTGGGTGGCTTCTGTTCAGCCTGACGACATGCCTGCGGGCTATCAGTTTATAGAAGCGGATATCCGCAGTCTGCTCCGTCGCATACCGGACCAGGTGAGGGTGGATGTGCTTGCCGGAACAGATCCGGCTGAGAACGCCTATGTGGTCTGCAATGCCGATTATACGGTGACAGGAGAGTTTGCTTTCAATGTGCCTTTCGCATTCGGAAGCGACCTTCATCTTGCGGTTAGGGATACCCTTTACGACATGCCAGAGATTCTCACTACGGTAGTGAAGTCAGCCAGTGTAAAGATAGGCGGTACAGTATCCAGCACTCTTCCTGTAAATGTGGAGCTCAGTGCATATTTCCTCGACGAGAGCCTCAATGTCCTGGATGTCCCCGTTGTCAGTCAGGAAATAAGCGGGACCGGCACTCCTGGAACTTCTGCCGAGACACCTCTGAATCTGGAGATACCCCGGACAGAGCTTAAGAAAGATATTCATGCTCTGGTATTTGAATTTGTACTGAAGTCCGGAGATGTCCCTGGAATTTCTCTCTCAGAGTCATCTTCCATACAGGCGGATATCGTCCTGAATATACCCGGAGGAGTGACAGTTGATATAAATGACCTAAATTTCTAAGCTGAGATCAGATGAAAAAAATAGTAATTACCATATCCCTGCTTCTGGCAGTATCTGTAGCTCTGAGCGCTCAGAGCAGGTCGGGTTATTTCGTAAGAAATTCGACACAGAACCACTATTTCAACGCCGCTTTCGTTCCTGATCAGGGATATGTCGGCGTGCCTTTCCTGAACGGTTTTGACA
>DVHI01000005.1 GCA_018712275.1 Candidatus Coprenecus avistercoris
TAACCAGTAACTATGCATGGACCGGAGAGGTAGTTGTCAGCAATCCCTGGGGGGATGAGGACAGCCTGTTCCATGAAAATCCCTGGATAACTGTTGAGCCTCTGAGCGGTGAGGCCGGTGATACAGTGGAAGTAAACATATCTGTTGTAAAGAATACTTCTGATTCTGTTCTGTATCAGAGAGAAGTGATTATCTATTTCCGTTCGGAGCATCAGGTTTATGCCGCTACTACCGTTCACCAGCTGGGCGGTGTGCTCAAGCCCAACGCAGATACAGGTCCTAAGCCTGTGACCGTGGCCGAGTTCCTCGCAGCAGAGGAGACCAACCAGTGGTATCGTCTGAGCGGTAAGGTAGTGGACCTTTATAATACAGAGTACGGCAACTTCGATATCGTGGACGAGACCGGTTCGGTTCTTTGCTACGGCCTCAATCTCAATGCTACAGCCGGAGACAAGACCTTCTCTCAGATCGGTATCGGTGAGGGCGACTACGTGACCCTCATAGGCCGCAGGTCTTCCTATAACGGAGAGCCTCAGGTAGGCGATGCCTATTATGCTCCCATCAAGGTAACAGTTGCTGAGTTCCTTGCAGCCGAGATAGACGAAGACGGTCAGCTCTATGAGATTACCGGTACTATGAAAGGTCTTTCCAACGAGACCTACGGAAACTTCGATATCACGGACGAGACCGGTTCTGTTTACGTCTATGGTCTGACATCCACACCCATCCTGGGTCAGAGCAATGACAAATCTTTCAGTCAGACAGGCTATGCAGAGGGAGACAAACTGACTATCGTCGGCACCCGCGGTGACTACAACGGCAAGGCCGAGGTCATGGGACCCGCCTATCCCGTACGCCTCAAGACAGGTGGCTCAGAGCCCGAGCCCGAACCCGAACCTCAGCCTAAGCTCACCAAGGCCACTGTCGCAGAGGTTCTCGCAGCAGAGGTCAGCGATGACGTGTGGTATGAGCTTACCGGAACCATCACCGAGATACAGGACGCGGAGTACGGCAATATCGTCATCGAGGATGAAACCGGTTCGATTCTGGTCTATGGTCTGACCAAGGAGTGGAACGGCGGCAGCAACGACAAGTCCTTCTCCGAGATAGAAGGCCTCACGGCAGGTGATATCGTAACTCTCGGAGGCACAAGGGATGAATATGGTGGTGAGCCTCAGATAGGCGGTACAGCCTTCTATATCTCCCATGTGGACGGAGAGGCCCCCGAAGTCGATATCAAGGTGGCGACCATCGAGGAATTCCTCGCAGCCGAGGAGTCCGACCAGTGGTACAGGCTCAGCGGTAAGATAACCAACCTGCAAGACAGTCCTTACGGTAACTTTGACCTCGTGGATGCTGATAACAACAGCGTGTATGTGTACGGCCTGAAGGTCACCTCGGATGCCGGAAACCAGACATTTGCCGAGACCGGACTGCAGGAGGGCGACAATGTGACCCTCATCGGCAGGAGAAGCTCGCACAATAACACTCCTCAGGTGGGCAGCGCCTACTACGCCGCCAAGAAAGTGACTCTCGCCGAGTTCGTTGCAGCAGAAGTAGATGACAACCAGCTGTACGAGCTCACAGGAACTATCTTCGATCTCTATAATACAGAATACGGCAACTTCCATTTTGTGGAAGGTGATGTGGATGTGACCATTTACGGTATGACCGCATTCCCGATTATCGGAGAGAAGAATGACAAGTCCTTCTCAACGCTGGGATATGCTGAGGGAGATGTGGTGACCTTGGTGGGAACCAGAGATGAGTACAATGGCAAAATTCAGGTCGGAGGTCCTTCATACGCGGTAAGAGCCAAAGCTGAGTAACTCAGGACAAAACCGTCCGTACAGTATAAGCGGGCTGCATGAAAAGACGTGCAGCCCTTTGTTGTTTTAACTGTTTAAACATCGGAATACCATGAAAATACTGAATACCATGATGAAGACGGCCTTCCTGGCCGTGGCTGCGGTCTTTGCGGCAGTCTCCTGCGAAACTGACCCCAACAGCCTCCCGGCGGAGATTGACGCGGTTCCTAAGACCATAACCCTGGCCCGCGAGGGCGGAGAGGCGCTGATAACCGTCGATGCCACAAGGGACTGGAAAGTGGAGGTTTCCTACACCGGAGGGGATACCGAGGACTGGCTGACAGTAACTCCAGCAACCGGAGGGGCCTCCAACAATTCTGTGGCTGTCAGGATTTCAGCCAGTGCCAACGACGATGCCGACCGCGAGGCTGTCATCTCCTTCCGTGCCGACTTCCTGACATCCGAAGTGAGGGTCAGCCAGCCCGGAGCCCATGTGGACTACACGACTATCGAGGAGTTTCTGGAAGCCCCGGTCAATGATGAGACCTGGTACACGGTACGCGGAACCATCTTTGTCATCGAAAAGAGCAAAAGTACCGGCGAGGAGTCTACGTACGGCAATATCTGGATTAAGGACGAGACAGGCATCCTCTATGTATATGGTCTGACCACTACGCAGCAGGACAGCAATGACCAGTCATTCCCCGAGCTGGGTCTGAAGCTGGGTGATGTGGTGGTGCTCCGGACCCTCAGGGCTGAGTATGACGGTGAGCCTCAGGGAGGCGGTACGATACCTGCTTACTACATCAGCCATTCCCCTGCCGAGGACAATCCTGAGGACGACATCCTCATCTCCGACGACCCCGCCCAGAACTGGCTGGAACTTCCGGAGGTGGAGATTGATGATGACGAGGTGTTTACCTTCCATCATACCGAAGCGGACGGAGTGCGGGTGCGCAACTACTCCATGCTCTACAACACCACCGAGCGCCTTGCTCTCTGGGTGGCCTATCCCCTCTGCGATATCTACACCGCCAGCGGCAACCGTACCGACGCCTGGGGCTTCGACCCCAAGATTCCCGACGCCTGGGAGCCCATTATCCCGGACAGCTGGGGTGTGAACGGCTATGCCCGCGGCCATCAGATACCCTCCGCAGCCCGCAACGCCAACAAGGAGATGAACCGCCAAACTTTCTATTTTACCAACATGACTGCCCAGGACTACGATTTCAACAGCGGTCTTTGGGCTGATGTGGAAGAGCTGGAGCGGGACGCCGCATCGCAGTTTGACACCCTCTACGTGGTTACCGGACCTATACTCGATGCGGACGGGGACGGTTACTGGGAGTATTTCCAGGACAATGCCGGCAACAGCGTTGCGGTGCCCGAGGCCTATTTCCGCGTCCTGCTTGGAGTACAGGCGGACGAGTACAATGCGATAGGATTCTTCTATCTCAACGGGGACAACGGCCACACCAGGCCGCAGGAGTCGGATCTTTGTACAGTGGCCGAGATAGAGGAGAAAACGGGCATCACATTTTTCAAGAATCTGCCCCCGGAACGGGCTGCTGAGGTGAAATCCCAGCGGAATCCGGAGTTATGGGGACTGTAAAGACGGAAAACAGGATATGAACAGGACTATAAGACAATTTATGACCGCAGTGCTCCTTATCGTAGGAGCGGCAGTATTCTCCGGATGCTCCGGTAGCAGGACTCAGGATGCAAGGGCGCTGGCGGAGGACTTTGCCAGGGCGTATTATTCGGCGGACTACGCGGCTGCAGCGCGGATGTGTTCCAGCGAGCTGGAGCAGATGGTGAGGGAGACCGGCTCGGTGGTGGATTCTCTGCCCGAGGCCGCTCAGGAGGAGTTCATGGAACTGTCCCGCGGCGTGCAGACCTATGCCGTGGAGGTGCACGAGTGGTCCAGGGACTCGGTCACCGTGGACTTCGACATCATATATCCCGGGGAGATCGAGCCTATGAAGACGGCTCTCACCGTGGTCAGGGAGCCTGAGGCGGATGTCTGGAAAGTGGTTTACGCGCAGGAGAGAATGTAATGGAACGCAGATATTTCGACAACCACACCCACTCCTACTTCTCCGCCGACTCGCGGATGAGTATCGACGATGCCGTCAAGGTGGCATACGAGCGCGGGCTCAGGGGTATCTGCCTGACGGATCACCTGGACTTCGACGCACCTCCCGGGGTGACGGAGTTTACCTTCGAGGTGCCGGCCCAGCAGGAGGCCATAGACGCCGAGGTCGAATATTTCGGACTCAACGGACGGGGCGGCCGCTACGGAGACTTCCAGCTCCTCAAGGGAGTGGAGATAGGCCTGCAGGACAAGAGCATGCCCAGGATACGGAAGGTTCTGGAGGATTATAGGTACGACTGCGTGATAGGTTCCCTCCATCTCATCGACGGACATGACCCCTATTTCGGGGACTATTACAGGCCATATACCTACCGCTATGCCTACGGCCACTATCTGGAGGAGTTCGCCCGTCTGATACGGGTGATGCCGGACTTCGATATCCTGGGACATTACGACTATATAACGAGATATCCGGATTATAAGGAGACAACGATACATTATTCCGAGTTCGGGGATGCCATGGATGCCATATTGACTTTCCTGGCCGAGAACGGCAAGACAATGGAGATAAATACGAAGACCTATCAGCTTTACCGCGGCCGTCGTCCCGAGCTTGACCTGGCCGTGCTCAGGCGTTTCCGGGAACTGGGCGGAGAGGCCCTCTCGTTCGGCTCGGACGCGCATGAAATCACCCGTCTCGGCGACCGTTTCGACTGGTGCCGGGAAATGGCCCTGGCGGCCGGATTCAAGTATGAGGTTTACTTCCGGGGCAGGAAACCGGAGTACATCGCTCTATAAAAAGAAGGAGGGGCTACTGCTCCTCCTCTTTTTTTGCCTTGGCGGCTGCTTTCGCCGCTTTTTTCTCGGCTTTTTCCTTTGCTTTCAGTGCCTTGAGCTCCTCTTTGGAGAGTTTGCCGGTGGAACGGCAGTACTGCATCCACTGGTCGTGGGTGAGCACTTTTTTGTAGGCGCTGTCTATCTGGGCTATCCATTTGTCCCTTACCTGCTTGAACGCGACATATTCCCGAGTGCCGGACATCTGAAGCTGCTGTAGCTCGTCGTACATCCCCCTCATGTCATGCTGGAGAATGGAGTCTATGAAAAATGTCTGATGAGGTTTGAGGGTCAGGATTTCCTCGAGGCGATCCGCTTCCTCAGCGGCCATCTCCTCAGGGGTTTTCTGTTCCTGGTCCTGGGCTCTTAGAGATGTGGCAGAGAATGTCAGAATGGCAATGAGTGTGAGACTGAAAAAAATGTTACGGCTCATCTTGTTGGATATAAAATATAAATTCACTATTTTTGGTCTTATTTTGTGCAAATTTATATAAAATCTGACAAGTAATATGAATAAATTCTTCAAATCAGCACTTTGCGCCGCTCTGGCCCTGTTTATCGTCCAGACCGGTTTTGCATGCACCAATGTACTGGTAACCAAGGGGGCCTCCAAGGACGGCTCGATTCTGATCACTTACTCGGCTGACTCCCACCAGCTCTACGGCGAGCTGTACTTCACCCCGGCCGGCTTCTTCAAGCCCGGAACCTGGATGAACATCAACGAGTGGGACAGCGGCAAGTATCTCGGACAGATACCTCAGCTGGTGGGACAGACCTACCAGACAGTTGGCAATATGAACGAGCACCAGCTCATCATCACCGAGACCACCTTCGGCGGACGCCGCGAGCTTGGCGACCCTGACGGCATCATGGACTACGGCTCGCTCATCTACATCACTCTGCAGAGGGCGAAGACTGCCCGTGAGGCCATCCAGACCATCGTGGATCTGGCCAATGAGTACGGCTATGCCTCCAGCGGCGAGTCATTCTCCATCGCCGACAAGGACGAGGTGTGGATCATGGAGCTCATCGGCAAGGGCAGCAAGCTCGACAAGAAGGGCCGCAACATCAACAAGGGCATCGTATGGGCAGCAGCCCGCGTACCTGACGGATACATCTGCGCTCATGCCAACCAGGCCCGTATCCACCACATCGTGTTCGATGACCCCGAGAACTGGCTCTATGCCGAGGACGTGGTGGACTTCGCCCGCGAGATGGGTTACTTCGAGGGTACAGACGAGGAGTTCAGTTTCTGCGACGCATACGCACCTCTTGATTTCAGCGGCATGAGAGGCTGCGAGGCCAGGGTATGGTCCGCGTTCAATATCCTGGGCGGCGGTATGATCGGCGACAAGAAGGCCGAGGAGTACCTGGATTTCGCCATGGGCTACAACGGGGAGAACAAGATGCCCCTCTTCATCAAGCCCGCTGAGAAGATCGGCGTGAAGGAAGTGGCTGATGTGATGCGCGACCACTACGAGGGTACCCCCATGGATATGACGGTGGATGCCGGTGCCGGCGGACACCACACTCCCTACAGGTGGAGACCCATGAACTTCGAGTATGACGGCAAAGAGTATGTAAACGAGAGGGCAATCGCTACTCAGCAGACCGGATTCTGGATCGTATGCCAGAGCCGCAGCTGGCTGCCCGACGAGATCGGCGGAGTCCTCTGGTTCGGTGTGGATGACGCAGCCACCTCCTGCCTGACTCCCGTGTACACCACAGTCAAGGAGACCCCCCTCTGCGTGAGAGTGGGCAACGGCAGTCTGCTGGAATACTCTCCCACATCCCTCTTCTGGGTGACCAACCGTATCGCCAACTTCGCATACATGCTGTATGACCGTATCGAGCCCGAGGTACGCGCTGTCATCGACGGCTTCGAGAACGGCGCCATCGAGGAGCAGAAGGCAGTGGACGCCGAGGCCCTCAGGATTCTCGGCGAGAACCCCACCGAGGAGAGCATCGCAGCTACCCGTGACTTCCTGACCGGATACAGCCTCGATAAGGCCCAGACCCTCTTCGAGACTTGGAAAGATCTGGATATCTACCTGCTCGTCAAGTATATGGACGGCAATGTCAAGAAGGAGACCGGCTACGGTACATTCAAGAGCAACGGCCACTCGCCCCGCATCCCCGCCTCTCCCTCACAGCCCGGCTACAGTGACAAGTGGAAAGAGGCCGTGGCCAAGGACGCCGGCGACGTGCTTGAGGTTAAGTAATGTTTGACTTCATCAACATATCCGTAATCGACATTATCGACATCATCCTGGTAGGTCTTCTGATCTACCAGATGGTGCGGATAATGCGCGGCACTTCCGTATTCAACATCTTTATCGGTATCCTGCTGATATATCTCACGTGGATAGTGATGAAGGCGTTGAATATGAAGCTGCTGTCGTCCATCCTGGGACAGATTCTCGGAGTCGGTGTCATCGCGCTGATAGTCATTTTCCAGCCCGAGATACGCCGTTTCCTCCTGCATATAGGCAGCCGCTATCTCTCCTCCTCCCGCAACAACTTCCTGACCCGTGTCCTCCTGGGACGCCGGGACAAGGAGATTCAGGCCACCTCCCTGGACGAGATAGCCCAGGCCTGCCGGAGGATGGGAGAGACCAGGACGGGCGCCCTCATTGTCCTGCAGCACAACTCTTCCCTGGAGTTTGTCACCGAGACCGGCGACAGCATAGACGCCGCCGTCAACAGGCGTCTGATAGAGAACATCTTCTATAAGAACACCCCGCTCCACGACGGGGCCATGGTCATAGACATGGACAGGATAGTGGCCGCCCGCTGCACCCTTCCTATCGTGGACAACCCCAATATTCCCCCGCAGTACGGCATGCGCCACCGGGCCGCCGTAAGTATCACGCAGGACACCGATGCGGACGCCATCGTGGTCTCCGAGGAGACCGGCAACATCTCCTTCGTAAGCGGGGGCGAGATGAAGACCGTCACCAGCATCAGCGAGCTGAAGCTCTCCATCGAGAACTCCTACCGCAAGGACAATTAACCATTCATTCCTTCCATGACCAATACCGCAAAAATCGAAAGCAAGCTCGCCTTCGACAAGATACGCGAGTCCATAGCCGCCCGCTGCTCTACCGGATACGGCAGGGACAGGGCAGAGAGCGAGCAGGTGTCGGACGTGCCCTCCGAGATAGAGCGCCGTCTCGGCCTGACCGACGAGATGCGCGTCATCCTGATGTTCGAGGCGTCCTTCCCGACCTCCGGCTATCCTGACTGCATCCCTTTCCTGATACCGCTCCGCAGCTCTTTCTCCCATATTGACCTGCCCTCGCTGGTGCTGCTGCGCGGGGCCCTGGATACCCTTCGGAAGATATTGAGCTTCTTCGCCGGCTGCAAGGAAGGACAGTACCCCCTGCTGCGGGACATGGCCTCGGCCGTGCTGTCATTTCCCGAGATACTCAGGCACATAGATGAGATACTGGACCGGTACGGGGAGGTGAGGGACAATGCCTCGGAGCAGCTTTACTCCATCCGCCGCGCCATCCGGGACAAGGAGGGGGCGGTGTCCAGGCGCATCCAGGCCATCCTACGCAAGGCTCAGGAGGACGGGGTGGCGGACTCGGACGCTTCGGTGTCGGTGCGCGAGGGCAAGATGCTCATCCCCGTTTCTTCGGGCAATAAGAAAAAGGTCCCGGGGATAGTGTTTGACGAGTCGGCTTCGGGCAAGACCTCCTTCATCGAGCCGATGGAGGTCGTGGAGCTCAACAACCAGCTGCGCGAGCTGCATTTCGAGGAGCAGAGGGAGATACTCCGGATACTCACGGAGTTTACAGACTTCCTGCGGCCCTATATCGACGATGTCATAGAGTCGCAGAAGTTCATGGGCGAGCTGGACTTCATCCTGGCCAAGGCGGTGGTGTCGTCGCATTACCGGGGCGGCAAGCCGGTGCTTTCGGACAGGGGCGAGGTGCTGCTGCGGCAGGGGCGGCATCCGCTGCTGGAGGAGGCCCTGGCCAAGGAGGGCAAGAAGATAGTGCCTCTGGATGTAGTGCTTACCCCGGCCAGGCGGATTCTGCTGATATCCGGGCCCAATGCGGGCGGTAAGTCGGTCTGCCTGAAGACAGTGGGCCTGCTGCAGTACATGTTCCAGTGGGGCATGCTGGTGCCGGCCTCGGAGAGTTCGGAACTGACCGTTTTCCACGATATGTTCGTGGATATCGGGGACGACCAGTCGCTGGAGAATGACCTGAGTACCTACAGTTCCCACCTGCTGAACATGAAGGAGGCGGTAGCTCTGGCCGATGACCGGTCGCTGGTGCTCATCGACGAGTTCGGCTCGGGTACGGAACCGGCAGCGGGAGGGGCCATCGCCGAGGAGATACTGAGCGAGTTCGAGCGGAAAGGCTGTTACGGAGTCATCACGACGCATTACACCAACCTGAAGTTTTACGCCAGCAACAGCAGCCGGATAGTCAACGGGGCCATGCTCTTCGACGTGCAGAAGATTCAGCCGCTGTTCCGCCTGGAGATAGGTCTGCCGGGCAATTCGTTCGCCTTCGAGCTGGCCCGCAAGATAGGTCTGCCGGAGAGCATAGTGCACGGGGCTGAGGAAAGGGCCGGAAAGGATTATGTCGCGGTCGAGCGCAACCTGCGCAAGATAGCCCGCAACAAGCGCGAGCTGGAGGAGCGGCTGGTGCGCGTCAAGGCCGCTGACCGTACCCTGGACTCCATGACGGAGAAATACGAAAAGGAGCTTTCGGAGATCAAGGCCCTGCGCAAGAGCGTGCTGGACGAGGCCAAGGCCCAGGCCGCGGAGATAGTCGCCCAGGCCAATAAGCAGATAGAGAAGACCATCCGCGAGATCCGCGAGGCCCAGGCCGAGAAGGAGCGGACCCAGCTGGTGCGCTCGGAGCTGCGGGACTTCGCGGCTTCGGTGGCCGATGACTCGGCTGCCCGCAGCGAGATGGAGGCCAGGATAGAGCGGAAGATGGCGCAGATCATCGAGCGCAAGAAACGGCAGGAGGAGAGGCGGGCCAGGCGGGCTGCGGGAGGTGACGGGCAGGATGCCGCCGGCGGTCCGGGGAGCGGGTCTGTGCCGGGAGGCAGTTCAGGTGCCGGGGCTGTTGGTGCCGGGGCGCTCTCAGGCGATGCTGCGCCTGACCGGATTGTTCCCGGAGTATATGTCCGCATGGAGGACAGCGGCATGACCGGCGAGGTGGTGCAGGTCTCCGGCAGGAAGGCCACCGTGGCAGTCGGCGAGATACTCTCCCGTGTGGACATCTCGAAACTCACACCCTTGTCCGCCAACCAGTACCGCTCATCCGTCAAGTCACCGCGTCCCGCCGCCTCTTCTGTCAGGCTTTCCGCGTCCATCTCCGACCGCAAGCTCAACTTCAAGCCCTCCATCGACATCCGCGGCATGCATCTGGACGAGGCCATCCCCACCATCACCCGCTATATCGATGACGCCCTCATGGTCGGCATGCCCGAGGTGAGCATCCTGCACGGCAAGGGTGCCGGCGTCCTCAAGGAGGAGATCCGCAAGCTTCTCCGCATCACCCCCGGAGTAGTCTCCTTCGCCGACGAGCACGTTGAGCGCGGCGGCTCCGGCATCACGGTCGTAAAACTCGAGTAATATGGACTGGCGGAGGGGTTGGCAGGAGCTGGCGGATATGGTGTGGCCGCGGAGGTGCGGGGTGTGCGGAGGATTTCTGGACACGGAGGAAAGGTATGTCTGTGCGGAGTGTCTGAAGGATATGCCGTTGACTTATTTCTGGAGCTGGCGTGCGAACCCTGCCGAACAGATTCTCTGGGCCAGGACCTATCTGGAGGGGGTGGTCTCCCTTTTCTATTATTCCAGGGACAATGATTATAAGGAACTTCTGCATGCAGTCAAGTACGGCGGCAATGTCGCCACCGGCCGCTGGCTCGGCCGTATACTGGGAGAGAAGATGCGTGAGGCCGCATACCCGCTGCCCGATGTGATAGTCCCTGTCCCGCTTCACTGGCGGAGGCAGTGGAAACGCGGTTACAACCAGGCGGAGGTCATCGCCCGCGGTATCTCGGAAGGTCTGTCCGGAGATATCCCTGTACTCACCGATATCCTGCGCCGTGTCCGCTACAGCACCTCCCAGACCAGAATGAGTGTCGGCAGCAAATGGGAGAACGTCTCGGGAGCATTTGTCCTCAAGGACCCCGCCGGGGCCTCCCAGGCCCTTGCCGGCCGCCATGTCCTGCTTGTGGATGATGTCCTGACCACCGGAGCCACGGCAGAGGCCTGCTGGGACATCCTCCGCACCATTCCCGGTATCAGAGTCACCTTCGCCAGTGTTGCGTTTGTCGCGAGACCTCAGGTGTAAATTATTTTGGAATGGAGGGAATGTTGTATATTTTTGCGTTTACTTAATTCCAAGCACTTGTATTATGAAAAATATTGCATCGATATTGATTGTTCTGTCGTTTATTCTGGCCGCGGTCTCATGTGCGGAGGAACCTAAAAGGCCTGAGAGTGTGTCCCCTACGGAACTGGTTATGAACCCTGCTGGAGACGAGCAGATGCTGACAGTCGTAGGTTTTAGTCCGAGTATGGAGGTAGAGTATCCAGATGAGGGAGAGGAAGGGTTTTACTATTGGCTGAACTGCAATTTCGTGGAAGGCTCCGGTGATGAGGAGACCTACAGTGTGACG
>DVHI01000026.1 GCA_018712275.1 Candidatus Coprenecus avistercoris
ACTATATCCATCCCTTCTCAGTCATAATGGAATTCACTAGCTGGGAATGCGGAATGCATCTGCCTGCACGATGCTCGGACACGGTATATTCTGCGATATCTGACAGCGTATCGCGTGAAAGTATATCAGTAATTTCATTCCCCGCCTGATATGCCATTACAGGATCGTTTACATGTGAAGATTCTTCCTGCTCTATACCACTGCTATATATGCCGTCCTTTTTCTTCATATTATTGATTTTGGCACAAATCTAAGTATTCCGTATCAGACATCCAAACGGTTTTACCATCCCGGTAAAAAAGTTTCAGAATATTTTCAGTCCCTCCCGAACAAATCCCTGGTATACACCTTCCCCCTCACATCATCCAGGCAGGGGTCATACCTGTTGGCGATGATGGCCCCCGCCCTGCGCTTGAACTCGGCCAGGTCGTTCACGACCACGCTGCCGAAGAACGTGCTGCCGTTCTCAAGGGTGGGCTCGTAGATGATGATGGTGGCGCCCTTGGCCCGGATGCGCTTCATCACGCCCTGGATGCTGCTCTGCCGGAAGTTGTCGCTGCCGGTCTTCATCGTCAGGCGGTACACGCCGATGACGGTCTCGCCCTCCTTCGAGGCGTCCCAGCTTCCGTCGTACTCGTGCGCCCCGGCCATCCTAAGCACCTGCGAGGCGATGAAGTCCTTCCGCGTGCGGTTGCTCTCCACTATCGCGGTCATCATGTTCTGCGGCACGTCTGCGTAGTTGGCCAGCAGCTGCTTGGTGTCCTTCGGGAGGCAGTAGCCGCCGTAGCCGAACGAGGGGTTGTTGTAGTGGGTGCCGATGCGCGGGTCCAGACACACCCCGTCGATGATGGCGCGGGTGTCCAGTCCCTTGACCTCGGCGTAGGTGTCCAGCTCGTTGAAGTAGCTGACGCGCAGGGCCAGGTACGTGTTCGCGAAGAGCTTGACGGCCTCGGCCTCCTTCAGGCCCATGAACAGGGTCGGGATGTCCTGCTTCAATGCTCCCTCCTGCAGCAGTCCTGCGAAGGTGCGCGCCTCCCGCTCGAGGTGCGGTATGTCCGCAATGGCCTCCAGGGCGCGGTTCTCCTCCTCGAACTCGGGGCTGTCAATCATCTTCGGCACTCCGACAATGATCCGGCTGGGGTACAGGTTGTCGTACAGGGCCTTGCTCTCGCGCAGGAACTCCGGGGCGAACAGCAGGTTCAGCCTCCTCACGCCCTGCCTCCAGTACTTCACGTACAGGCTGCGGCAGTATCCCACGGGGATGGTGGACTTGATGACCATCACCGCGTCCGGATTGACCTCCAGCACGAGGTCGATGACCTCCTCCACGTGCGAGGTGTCGAAGTAGTTGCGCACGGGGTCGTAGTTGGTCGGTGCGGCGATGATGACGAACTCCGCGTCGGAGTAGGCCTTCCTTCCGTCCAGTGTCGCCGTCAGGTCGAGGGGCTTCTCCGCCAGATATTTCTCGATGTACTCGTCCTGGATGGGAGATTTACGATTGTTTATCAGCTCCACCTTCTCGGGAATGACATCCACTGCCGTGACGTGATTGTGCTGCGCCAGCAGCGTTGCAAGGCTGAGCCCCACGTAGCCGGTGCCGGCTACGGCTATGCGGTGTGGTTTCATGATTCTAATTTGTGTGTGTATTATATGTCCAGCATCACTGGAATTAGTATCCTGATTATCAGTAACTCTGAAAATGCCTACGTGCTGAACTTAGCCCGGAGGGGGCTTTGGAGGCCATTTGTATGGAAATCGTTGTGTCCGACACGATGCTGATTTACCTTGTTTTGATAATCAGCGTTATAGTAAAATGGCGTACTGGATGTAGTAAGATCTGCTTGATTTTAGGCGTTTTATTTGCGATTGGGCAGGAATAGCCGTTTCAGCAAGTGATCCTCCATTCCCCAAGCGTCCGTCTCTCAGTATCGAAGGAGATGGCTACCTTGACTACGGGGAGACCGCAGAGGGCGAACCGCTCGGGGTAGTGCCGGAGGTCGATCTGCTGCATGGCGGTGTCGGCGGAGGTGTCAAGCTTTAGTTCCATTATGTAGAGGGTGGTAGCTGTGCGCAGGACTACGTCTACGCGGCCTCTGGGCGTACGGACCTCGATGTCCACGTAGTAGCCGAGCAGGGAGAGGATGACGTAGAGCATCTGCTGGAAGTGTCCTTCGTAAGCGGTGTTGTCTGCGTACGGTACTGTGGACAGGAAGGTCTGGAGGATACGCAGGGCTCCGTCCATGTCTCCTTCACGTATGGATTTGGAGAGCCTGGCTACAGTGGCTGAGGCCTTGTTTGCAAGGGGCTCGGTCACGTAATGGGGTAAAAGGGACTGCATCAGTCCGGTCCTGACTTCTTCATTGGGTATGTCCAGCATATAGAGCTCGGTATCCGGGTCGAAGTCCTTTATGGTGACATATCCGCTCTGATACAACAACGGGGTAGGCTCGGTCATCCTCTCAGCAGGAGCGTCGAAAGCAGATGCCAGGACTTCGTTGCAGCCTATCTGCGAAGGCTCGATATGGAACTTCCGCAGCATCTCTATAAGGTATGTGGGAGTGCCGCTGCCGAACCAGTAAGGCCTGATGGCCCCGTCGGCAAATGCGCAGACAAGGCTGTAGGGATTGTAGATGTCCTCGGACGGCCAGGTGAAGTGGTATCCGTCGTATTTGGCCTTGAGCTTCGCGACGGTGTCCTCCCGGCTCTGTCCCATCCTTTCCGCCAGTGCGTCTATGTCGGCGCTCATCTGGGTGAGCATCTCTTTCTCGGAGATACCGCAGACGGCGGCGTATTCCGGCTGCATGGTGATGTTGCGGATATTGTTCAGCTCGCTGAATATGCTCAGCTGGGAAAATTTTGTGATGCCTGTCATGAACACGAAGCGCAGCCAGGGGTCGCAGGCCTTCAGCGGGCTGTAGAAGTTGCGCATCACATCCCGCAGCACCGGCAGGTTCTTCTCCTCGTGCACCACGTCCAGCAGTGGAGCGTCGTACTCGTCGATGAGAACAACCACTTTCCGCCCTGTCTGTCCGTATGCCCTGCGGATGATGCCTGTGAGCCTGTCGTTGAGACCTGTCTCATCGTCGTCTTTTCCGTACAGTTTCTCGTATTCCCGTAACTGGAGACTAAGCATTGATTCCAGCTGCTCCTTGCCGGCATGCTTGGCCATGCTCATGTCAAAGTGCAGCACCGGATATACCGTCCACTCTTTCTCCAGTCCCTCAATGGCAAGCCCCTCGAAAAGCTCTTTCCGCCCCTCGAAATAGCTGTGCAGGGTGGACACCAGCAGAGACTTTCCGAACCGTCTGGGACGGCTCAGGAAGATGTATCTTGCTCCGGAATGCGTCATACGGTAGACATACTCCGTCTTATCGACATACAGGTAATTCTCTCCAGTCCTGAGGTCCGGAAATGTCTGGATACCTACCGGGTAAAGTCTCTGTTCTATGTCCATAATCATGGCTATCTGCGGTTAGACCCTACAAAGTTACTCATTTCCGTCCTGATATCCAAACTGGGATGGCACTCAGGTGAAAGCCGGCTGGGACTATTTGAATATCCCGCAGAAATCCAGTACAATTTTCCCGTCGTCCTTCCGCAGGCTCTTGAACTGATCATGCGCCACGAGCATGACCGCGATGTCGGCGCTTTCGTATGCTGTCCGATAGTCGGTGAGCTTGAAGACATTGTGGCTGGGGATGTTGGGCTCTGCTACCATGATGTCCGCATTGCTGCAGCTCTGCATGACTTTGGTGACTATGTATTTTGCAGGGGATTCCCTCAGGTCGTCTATGTTGGGCTTGAACGCAAGTCCCATCATGGCGACGCGTGGTTTGCGGTGGTGGCTCAGCTCAAACTCCAGCATGGCGTTGCGGACTTTCTCTGCACACCAGAATGCCTTGTAGTTGTTGATCTCGCGGGCGCTGGCTATGAGCTTGGACTCCGCCGGGAAGTCTGCGGTGATGAAATAGGGATCGACCGCGATGCAGTGACCTCCAACGCCGCATCCGGGCCATAGGATGTTGACCCTCGGGTGCTTGTTGGCCAGGCGTATCAGTTCCCATACATCGATGCCGGCCTTGTCGCAGATGATGGACAGCTCGTTGGCGAAGGCTATCTGCACGTCACGGGAGGAGTTCTCGGTGAGCTTGCACATCTCGGCAGTCTTGGCGTTGGTGCGGTGCAGGGTGCCCTGTACGAACCGGGAGTAGAACTCTACGGCTTTTTCTGTTGAGGCCTCGTCTATGCCTCCGATGACACGGTCATTGTGTACCAGCTCGTAGATGACGTTGCCGGGAAGCACCCGCTCGGGGCAGTATGCTATATGGATTTTGCCTTCGAGTTCAGGACGGCTGTCGAAGATGAGCCGGGCCATCTGCTCTGTCGTACCTACCGGGGAGGTGGACTCTATCACATATAGGTCTCCTTCCTTGAGGTAGGGAAGGACGGTACGGGTAGCGGCCTCGACATAGGAAATGTCGGGTTCGTGATTGCCTTTGAAAGGAGTGGGTACTACAATGAGGTAGGCATCACTCGCCTCCGGCTTGTCTGATGCCTTCAAAGCGCCGGTGGAGGTGACTTCCCTGAGCATGGTTTCCAGTCCCGGTTCGATGATGTGAAGCTGTCCGGCATTGGTTTTTGCCACCACCTCAGGGTTTACGTCCACGCCGGTCACCTGTATCCCGTGCCCGGCGGCGATAATGGCCGTGGGAAGTCCGATGTATCCCAGGCCCATAAAACATGCTTTCATATCGTTTTGTTCAAATATTCATAAATTTTCCGCTGGCAAGTATCCTGCATATACTTCGGTTGGCGCAGGGGGTCTCGAGCAGGAGTCTTAGCTGGGCGGTACGGTGCAGGTCCGTGCCAATGATGTCGTAATAGCCGTTGTGGAGCAGGTGCAGGGCCTTTTTCTGTATATGGCGGCCGTATATGCCGGCCAGCGAGCCGAGGTTGAGCTGGAATCTGACACCCGTGTCGCTCATGAGCGCATAATATCTCATGTCCATGTACTCGTATCTTTCAGGATGGGCCAGTACCGGGAAATATCCCTTGGACTTGATTTCAGAGAGGACTGCCAGCATTCTTGCCGGGGGATTGTAATAGGATGTCTCCACCAGCAGGTGACGGCCATCACGGCCTAACGGCAGCAGGTCACCGCTGTCCAGTCTTTCCTCGAAAAGGGTGTCCACCATGTATTCGGCGGCAAGGTGCAGCTGCACCTCGCCGTGCCAGGCTTCCCTAAGTTCCTCAAAACGTAGAAGGAGGTTCTCCGTGGTATTCGGGACGTCTTCCATTATGTGCGGGGTCAGCCATACCTCCCGTATGCCAGCCAGTCCGTATTGCTCCAGAACACTGAGGCTGTCTTCGATGCTCTTGAAGCCGTCATCCACTCCAGGCAGGATATGTGAATGCCAGTCAGTCATCCCGTTGAAGACCCCTGTTTCCTCCAAAGTATGCTTCCTGCAGAAACTCAGCATCTCCGGATGTTACTTGGTTTCATAGTAGCTGTAGAAATGATAGCCGTATTTGTAGCCGTAACGGTAGCCATATCTGCCTCCATTGTTCGCAGTGCCGTTGAGGACTACACTCATATTGGGATATGCCCCATCGCTGTACAGGCTTTCCAGTTCTGACAGCATGCTCCTCTCCAGAAGACCGGCACGTGTGACAAAGATGGTCCTGTCCGCCAGCTTTCCGATAATCTGCGTATCTGCAACGATATTGACGGGAGGGCAGTCTATGAAAATATAGTCGAACGATGTCCGCAGCTCGTTCAGAAGGGAGCCGAGTCTCTCGTCCATCAGCAGTTCGGTCGGGTTGGGTGGGATAGTGCCTACCGGCAGCAGGTGCAGGTATTTGCTCTCATTCATCCGGACAATTGCAGTATGGATGTCCGCTAGCCTGCCTCCTAGCCAGTCACTTAGCCCTGTTTTGGGAGATCCTGCCATTGCGGATGCGGAGCCGTGGCGAAGGTCCCCGTCGATTACAAGCACTCTTTTTTTCTTGACGGCCAGAGCCATGGCCAGGTTGATGGTGATGAATGTCTTGCCGCTGCCGGGGTTGAATGATGTTACCATCAGTACATCGGTATTCCGGTCATTCCCTGTCATGAATTCAAGGTTCGTACGTAGTACGCGGAAAGCCTCATTTATGACGTTGCGGTTGTCTTCCTTTACAACAATTCCCACTATCTCATCATTCTTGTGCAGTTTTGGAAACAGCAGCTTTTTTTTCTGTTTGCCAGAATACATGGGCAGCTCCCCTATGAATGGCAGGGACAGTTTTTCTATGTCCTTTTTCCCTCTGACCTTGGTATTTGAGGTCTCGAGAATAAAGAATGTGCCCATTGGAATCAGCAGGCCGATGACAAATGCGATCAGCATCACTTTTGACGTGACGGGAGTGGTGGGTGTCTGTTTTCCGACAGGCGGGGTTATGAGTCTGGAGTTGTATGCGGTGAATGCCTGTGACAACTCGTTCTCCTCGCGCTTCTGCAGGAGGAAGAGGTAAAGGGCCTCCTTGACTTTCTGCTGACGTTCGACGGACAGAAGGTATTTGGCCTGATCCGGAGTGGCGGCCATGCGATCCGTGGCTTTCTGCTCCTGGCCCTGAAGAGTTGTCAGCTGTGTGTTGAGCATGACGATATGATTGTCCAGGGAGGTTACTATCGCGCTGCGCATGGCTGAAAGGGACTGGTCCATATCCACGACAATCGGGTTGGTGGTGGAGCTGTTTGCGACCAAGTTGTTCCTCTGGAGGAGAATGATGTTGTATTCCGAGATCTGGCTTTCAATGCTGGAACTCTCGATACCGGTGCCTGCCGGCAAAAGTTGGAAGCGGTTGGCGTTGTTTGTCAGATAATCCCTGATGTAGCGGGTCATGTAGAGCCGGTTGTTGATAGTGAGTATCTCTGCATTGGTCTGACTGCTCTGCTCCATGTACATGGCGGAGGCACTCTGAAGATCTGGAATGAGGTTCTCGCTTTTGTATGAGGAGATGTCCGCGTCCACTATGCCAAGCTCTTTCTCTATGACGGCAAGGCGCTCGTCGATGAATATAGAGGTGCTTACGGCTATCTGGTTCTTGGCTTCTATCCAGTTCTCATTGTATACTGAGATAAGTGTGTTCAGTACGTCATTGGCCCTGTCTACAGATACATCCTCGTAAGTGAGGTTAATGACTGTCGCTTCCTTGTTGGCCAGACTTACGGTCAGCCTGGAAGAGTATGAACTGGTAGCGCCGAAGAGGCTGCTTTTGGATACATGTATGCTCTTGCCATATTCAGGGGTGAAGAATGGGGTGGGTGAGACGGTTATTATGCCCAGCGGAGTCCGGACCGGCTGGCCGAGCCGTCCTGCAACAGTCTGCTTTCCGCCGACTTTTTCTCCTTTGAGCTTGAATCCGCTCAGCAGAACTGAGTCTTCGCCGGCTATGTCGAGTATAAACTCTGCGGATACATTGTCCGGCAGATCTGAGAATGCCGCCGTTATCGGGAGCGAGGCTCCGTAGACTGTCTCTTTGTGGAAAGCTCCGTCCACCGTGTAGCTCATATTGAGGTTAAGTCTCCTGACCACCTCCTGCATGGTCGCCGGAGAGCTGAGGGCTATGATCTCATTGTTGACATTGGTGTTGCTCTGGAAAAGCCCCAGATCAGCGAAATTCATCTGATTTGCGATGGATTTCCCTTGTGAGTCCTCCTCGATCAGCAGAGAAGCGGACCGAGTGTAGACCGGTGTGGTCTTGAGAAGGTAAACCAATGCGCCGCCGAGGCATACTGCCAGCGAAAGAATGAACCATTTCCATTTGGAGATGTAGATCTGGATGAGATCCTTGAGCAGCAGGGGCTCTTCCTGTTTTTTGTATTTGTTGTCAGCCATATCGTTTCTGTGGTGAATGGGTTAGTTGAATATGAGTACTCCGAGAGAAACAAGCAGGGATGCCACCGACACCCAGAATGACGAGGACAGGAAGCTGTTGCCGTTGACTGTTGCCTGGTTTGCCCTCATTTTGTTGGGCTCTACGTATATGAAGTCGTTCTGTTGGAGATAGAATACGGGAGATGAGAGTACGTCCTCGGCGGAGGTGAGGTTGACCTCATAGATTTTCTGCTCGCCGTCTACCTGCCTCATTATGGTGACATGCTCTCTCAGGCCGTAGATGGTCAGGTCTCCGGCCATGCTCAATGCGTCGAATATGGTTATCTGATCCTTGTCGATGTTGTATCTACCCGGCTTGTTGACCTCTCCCATTACGGAGATGGTCAGATTCATGAACTCGACCGTTACGACCGGATCCTTGATAAGGTTGTTGGATATCAGTTCCTCCTTGATATAACTGGCGGCCTCTTCGCGGGTCATACCGGCAAGATGCAGTTTGCCCAATACCGGGAAGTCGATATCTCCGTTGTTGTCCAGGGTATATCCGGCCAGTGTATTGTTGTTGGTCGCAACCGGAATGTCTCCTCCTATGTATCTCTGGATAACGGGCAGGTTGAACAGCGTCATGAGCTGCTGGTCGCGGCTGTTGACCAGGATGGATACCTTGTCCTGTGGACGCAGCCTTATGGTCGCAGGCTCCGGCATCACTGCCAGCGTGCTGTCGGACAATATGTCCTGGAAATAAGGGACCTGTCTGGCCACACCGCATGATGCGAGCATGATAACCGTGATTGCTGCTAAAAGTATACGGGCCACATAAGGCCTTGCAGTCGAATAAATCATATTTCTATTGTTTTCTGTTTATTTCTGAGTATATGGTTGGCTATACCTATAAATAATAGCCATATAAGCAGATCCAGAGCTGCAAGCACCGTGATATTCACCGTGTCGTGCAGCAGGAAATTGACGGCTATAAAGAAAACGGCGAGGGCGAGGATTAACAGCAGTACCGTCCTGGGTCTCAGGCCGAGAGCCAGCAGCTTGTGGTGAATGTGGTTGCGGTCCGGCAGGAATGGGCTCTTCCCGTTGATGAGCCGGTGCAGCACCACGCGCACTACATCTACCAACGGTATGAACAGAGCTGAGAATGAAATGATCAGCCCCTCGTTGTCCTGTATCCCCTGGCCAGTACTTCCGGATGTGCTGAGGCTGATAACCAGATAACTGACTATAAAGCCGATTGTCAGACTGCCGGTATCTCCCATGAATAGCCGGTGACGGTGACGGGTATAGCCGAACACATTGTATATCCAGAAAGGAATAAGCACTCCGATAGCGCAGAAGGCAAGCAGGGCGTGAACATAGTCCTGCCTGATTACGAACATAATCCCCATCACCATGAGAGCGATACTGCTCAGGCCTGAGGCCAGGCCGTCGATACCGTCTATCAGATTGATGGCATTGGTGATGTATATAATGACGAAAATGCTCAGGGGAATGCCAGCCCAGGCCGGTATCGTCCAGATGCCGAACAGTCCTCCAAGAGAATCCAGCCAGGTTCCGGAGAAAGTTATCAGGGAAGCCGCTATCAGCTGTACAATAAACTTGTAACGGTAATTGACCCC
>DVHI01000027.1 GCA_018712275.1 Candidatus Coprenecus avistercoris
CGTCTTGCTACAGACCGCAGCGGCAAGGAGCCCAAGGCATTCATGCTTACATTCGGCAACCTGGCCATGTGCCGCGCCCGTGCCCAGTTCTCCTCGAACTTCTTCGCAGTGGCCGGTATCCGCATCATCGACAACAACCGTTTCGCTTCCATCGAGGAGGGCGTAAAGGCTGCCCTCGCTTCCGGAGCCGAGATCGTGGTTGCCTGCTCGTCCGACGACGAGTATGCTGAGGCAGTGCCTGAGATCGCACGCCTTATCGGTGACAAGGCCATCGTAGTCGTAGCAGGCGAGCCTGCCTGCAAGGAGGATCTCCAGTCCAAAGGAATCCAGAACTTTATCAGTGTCAAGAGCAACGTCCTCGAGACCCTTCGCGGCTATCAGGAGAAGCTCGGAATCAAATCTCTTTAATCTCAGAAGATATGCGTCCTAATTTTAAAGACATACAGTTTGACAATGCCGCCGCAGGATGCGCGCAGGCAGCTGCTTCACAGCAGATTTGGGAGACTCCGGAGCACATCGGCGTGAAGGAGATCTACACTCCCGGGGACAATGAGGGAATGGAGCACCTGAACTATGCAGCAGGTCTTCCTCCTTTCCTCCGCGGACCTTACAGCACCATGTACGTGATGAGGCCCTGGACCATACGTCAGTATGCAGGCTTCTCCACTGCAGAGGAGTCCAATGCTTTCTACCGCAGGAATCTCGCCGCAGGACAGAAGGGTCTGTCCGTGGCATTTGACCTGGCTACACACAGAGGCTACGATGCCGACCATCCCCGCGTAGTCGGTGACGTCGGAAAGGCCGGTGTGTCTATCTGCAGCGTAGAGGACATGAAGGTGCTCTTCGACCAGATACCTCTGAACAAGATGTCAGTGTCCATGACCATGAACGGAGCCGTTCTGCCTATCCTGGCCTTCTATATCGTGGCAGCCCAGGAGCAGGGTGCCAAGCTCGAGGAGATGCAGGGTACCATCCAGAACGATATCCTCAAGGAGTTCATGGTCCGCAACACCTACATCTATCCTCCCGAGTTCTCGATGAGGATTATCGGCGACATCTTCGCCTACACCTCCAAGTACATGCCCAAGTTCAACTCGATATCCATCTCCGGCTACCACATGCAGGAGGCCGGCGCTACCTGCGACATCGAGATGGCCTATACCCTGGCTGACGGTCTGGAGTACCTGCGTACAGGTATCAAGGCCGGCATCGACGTGGATGCCTTCGCTCCCCGTCTGTCCTTCTTCTGGGCCATCGGCATGAACCACTTCATGGAGATCGCCAAGATGCGTGCAGCCCGTATGCTCTGGGCCAAGATTGTAAAGCAGTTCAATCCTAAGAGCAACAAGTCCCTCTCACTGAGGACCCACTGCCAGACATCCGGCTGGTCCCTCACCGAGCAGGATCCTTTCAACAACGTGGCCAGGACATGTATCGAGGCCATGGGCGCCGCACTCGGACATACCCAGTCCTTGCATACCAACGCTCTCGACGAGGCTATTGCCCTGCCTACCGACTTCTCCGCCCGTATCGCACGTAACACCCAGATCTACATCCAGGAGGAGACCAACGTATGCCGAGGCATAGATCCTTGGGCAGGTTCCTACTATGTGGAGTACCTGACCGACCAGATCGCTCACAGAGCATGGGAGCACATCCAGGAGATCGAGAAGCTCGGCGGTATGGCCAAGGCTATCGAGACCGGTATCCCCAAACTCCGTATCGAGGAGGCCGCCGCACGCAAGCAGGCCCGTATCGACTCAGGTGTGGACAAGATTATCGGTATCAACGAGTACCGTCTGGACAAGGAGGATCCCATCGAGATTCTCGACATCGACAACACCAAGGTACGTGAGTCCCAGATCGCCCGTCTGAAGGAGCTCCGCGCCAACCGTGACAATGCCGCTGTCCAGGCTTCTCTGGATGCCATCACCAAGGCTGTCGAGACCAAGAGCGGCAACCTGCTCGAGCTCGCAGTCGAGGCCGCACGCAACCGCGCCACCCTCGGTGAGATCTCGGATGCATGCGAGAAAGTAGTAGGAAGATATAAAGCAGTTATACGTATGAATACAGGTGTTTACTCTTCAGAGGTCAAGAATGACAGCGAGTTCGAGAAAGCCAAGGAGATGGTTGCCGAGTTCGCGAAGAAGGAAGGCCGTCAGCCCCGTATCATGATCGCCAAGTTGGGTCAGGACGGACACGACCGTGGAGCCAAAGTTGTGGCTACCGGTTATGCCGACTGCGGCTTCGATGTGGATATGGGCCCTCTCTTCCAGACTCCTGCAGAGGCAGCAAAGCAGGCTGTGGAGAACGACGTTCACGTAGTGGGCGTATCCTCCCTAGCAGCCGGTCACAAGACCCTCGTGCCCCAGATCATCGACGAGCTCAAGAAGCTCGGCCGTGAGGACATCATGGTGGTAGTCGGCGGTGTTATTCCTCCTCAGGACTACGACGCTCTCTACAAGGCCGGTGCAGTGGCCATCTTCGGCCCCGGTACACGTATCTCCACCGCCGTCATCAAGATGATCGAACTCCTCAACATGAGATAGTGCGCAAGCCTGTCCAGTGACAGTCAAGCCCGACCGGAGCAGTTCCGGCCGGGCTTTTTCTTTAAGATATTTTGACTAAATTTGTATCTGATTAGTCAATAGGAGGAACACGCCATGATGAAATACCCGATAGGAGTCCAGAGTTTTGAAAAAATTATCCAGGAAGGCTATGTTTATGTAGACAAGACTGAATTGATTTATAAACTGATAAAAGGAGGGACCATTTATTTTCTGAGCCGTCCGCGCAGGTTCGGCAAGAGCCTGTTGATGTCCACCATAGAGAACTACTTTATGGGCAGGAAAGAACTGTTCACCGGGCTGGCCATGGAAGGACTGGAGAAGGAGTGGCTGGAGTATCCGGTGTTCCATATTGACTTCAATGCGGGAAATTTCAAAAAAGCCGGTGCGCTGGAAGAAAAAATCAACGCATATCTGCATGACTGGGAAGATGTTTACGGACAGCCGGAGATAAAGATGGGTGCCGGAGACCGTTTTGCCAGAATTCTGCACTTGGCATACGTGAAAACCGGCCGCCGTTGCGTGGTCCTTATCGATGAGTACGACAAGCCGCTGCTGGATGTGCTGGAAACCGGTCTCACCACTGTTGTAGACGGGCAGGAAAGGCTTCTGGAGGAATGGCACAGGGATGTCCTGCGCGGGTTCTACTCGGTCTTCAAGGCTGCCGACGCCGACCTGCAGTTCGTTCTACTTACGGGAGTGACGAAGTTCTCGCAGGTAAGTGTCTTCAGCGGCTTCAACCAGCCGAAGGACATCAGTATGGACAGCCGGTACGACGCGCTGTGCGGGATAACGCAGGCGGAGCTGGAAAGCTGTTTTGCAGAGCCGATCAGGGAATTGGCGGAAAAAGAAGGAGTCAGTGTGCAGCAGATTACCGAAAGTCTCAAGCGCAGATACGACGGATACCATTTCAGCGAGGATATGACGGATGTCTACAACCCTTTCAGTCTGCTGAACGTATTCGACTCTCTGAGGATGAGGGACTACTGGATGACTACGGGCACATCGGACTATCTGGTGCGCCTGCTCTCCCGCAGCGATGAGAACATCGAGGAGATGCTCTCGTCATACTACACGGCATCCGCTTTCGCGGACTACAAGGCCACGGCGGAGATGCCCCTGCCGATGATATATCAGAGCGGCTACCTGACCATCAAGGGTTATGACCGCGAGACCGAGCTTTTCAGGCTGGACTTTCCGAACGAGGAGGTCCGCCGTGGCTTTCTTGCCATGCTGGCCTCCGGCTATATCACTAAGTCCGACGCCCGGATGGCGAGCTGGGCCGCAAGCGTACGCAACGCTATGGATAAAGGCCGCATAGACAGCCTCAGGGAGTCTCTTGAGTCCCTGCTGGCCGACATTCCCTACGATATCCGCTGCAGCAAGTCAGACGGGAAGGCGCGGGAAAGAGATTTCCAGTACACCTTCTACCTCATCTTCCGTATGCTGGGCGGCTGGAAGGTCTATGCCGAAAAAGCCTCGGGACAAGGCCGCGCCGACTGCATCGTGGAGACCGACAGATACGTCTACATCTTCGAGTTCAAGCTGGACGGCACGGCAGAGGAGGCCCTGCGCCAGATCGAGGAGAAAGGCTACGCCCGTCCCTACGCTTCCGGCTCCCGCAGGGTCTTCCGCATCGGGGCCTCGTTCTCTTCCAGGACAGGAAACATAGAGGACTGGACAAACGAAGAGATAGTGCGATAGTCTGTCGCGCATCTGCATCCGTGTTTGAAAAGAAGGTGCGGCGGAAAGCAGGGCCTGGAAAAAGAAAAGGCGATCCGTGCGGACCGCCTTGCAGGGTTGTATGGTGACGGGATTATTCAGAGATGATGATGTCGAGGTCTGGGTATTCTTCCACGATGCTATCGTACCAGTCCTTGTATTGTTGACTCGCGGCTAATATCAACTTTTCGAGTGGGTTGCCGTAGCACCGCAAATCCGTCAGTTGTGTGTTGTTCGACACGTCGAGTTGCGTGAGCTGGTTGTCGTTGCAGTTCAATTCCGTCAGTTGTGTGTTGTTCGACACATCGAGTTGCGTGAGCTGGTTGTCGTTGCAGTTCAAATACATCAGTTGTGTGTTGTTCGACACATCGAGTTGCGAGAGATCGTTGCCGCCGCAGCCCAAAGACGTCAGCTGTGTGTTATTCAACACGAGTTGTGTGAGATTGTTGCTGCTGCAGTCCAAATATGTCAGCAGTGTGTTATTTGACACATCGAGTTGCGAGAGCTGGTTGCTGCTGCAGTCAAGTTCTTTAAGGTTGGTGAAATACTTAATCTCTGTCATGTCCGAAATCTCATTGTAAAAATTCGCATACCCATTTACATCCAGGACAGAGCAGGCTTCAGCTTCCTTTATGGAAATCTGACTGTCGC
>DVHI01000028.1 GCA_018712275.1 Candidatus Coprenecus avistercoris
TGTTTTTAAGTAACGACAGCCATTCAATGCTAAGACATATCTTTTGTGACAGATACGTATAAAAATTCACCGGGCCGCCATCCTTCAGATCGGACGCGGCCCGGCTACTTAACCTAAACTTAAACTATGAAAAACTTCGTCTAATTTTATTACAATATTCATGCCAAAATCATACTTTTTGGAGCCTGGCATACTTCAGAAGCAAAGTTTTTTCACCTCCGGCGTCAAATTTCACCACTGCCTTCGCATCTCCACCGGTTCCGGTCACCGAAACCACGGTTCCGGTCCCAAAGCGGTCATGTCTGACCCGGTCGCCGCCTGCAACACTCATATCCCCCATCATTACAGATGATGATAAATGTCCGCCGGAAGGAGTCTGCGAGGAGCGGGATTCTGATGGCGTGAGTTTACGGAGCCGGGACATATCCGGGACAGTGCGGACCAGAGTCCGCGGGACATATTCCTCATTATCATAATCATTGCCGCTGACCGTCGAATAATCCTCTACAGTTCCGTCCAGATACTGCGGATCTATCTCCTTGAGAAAGCGGCTCGGACGGCAGGCAGAGGTCTTCCCGTTCAGGAAGCGGCTGCCGGCATAAGACACGGTGACGGCCTTCTCCGCCCTCGTCAATGCAACGTAGAAGAGCCTTCTCTCCTCCTCCACCGACTCCAGGCTCTCGCCGGACATGAACGAGGGGAAGAGATTCTCCTCCATACCCGAAATGTAGACGTATGGGAATTCCAGTCCCTTGGAGGCGTGGACGGTCATCAGCTTTACGCGGTTGTTCTCATCCTCCTCGTCGGCATTGTCCGCATCGGTCAACAGGGCGACATTCTCCATATATGCCTCGAGCGAAGGGATACGGCCGTGCTCTCCCATTTCCTCCGCCGCCTCGACCTCCTGGTCCACGAACTCCTTGACGCCGTTCAGCAGCTCGGAGACATTGCCCAGAGCCGAGATGCCCTCGACAGACAGGTCCGCCTTCAGTGAAGGGAGGTATCCGGAACCTTCCGCCACCGCCACCGCAAGGGTGTAGGCGTCATCGGAGGCTATCCTGGACGAGTAGCCGTCGATCATATCGGCGAACATCCGGAGCTTGGCGGCAGTGGACTCCTTGATGTCGAAGCGGTCGAGACCGCTCTGGCGGCACATCTCCAGCAGCGGGATGCCGGTGGCGGCGGAAGCCTCGCCGAGCCGGCTCAGGGAGGTCTGTCCTATCCCGCGGGCGGGAAGATTGACTATACGGCGGAAGGCCTCATTGTCATTGTGATTGAGCACCAGTCGGAGATAGGCCAGCATGTTCTTGACCTCCTTCCGCTCGTAGAAGGAGTGACCGGCATATATAATATAAGGTATATTGCGGCGGCGGAGAGCCTCCTCCAGCACCCTCGACTGGGAATTGGTACGGTAGAGGACGGCGAATGAATCGTATGAGGCCTTGGAGGAATAGATGCGCCGCATGATGGAGGATACGATGGACGAGGCCTCGTCCTGCTCATTGTAAGCCTTGATGAGCTCTATCTTCTCCCCCCGGTCGCCCTCGGAGAAGCACTCCTTCTTCAGGCGGTTCTGATTATGGGCGATGACGGAGTTGGCGGCATTGACGATTACCTGGGTCGAGCGGTAGTTCTGCTCCAGACGGAACTCCCTGGCCTCGGGATAGTCCCGCTTGAAATTGAGGATGTTCTGAATCCTTGCCCCGCGGAAGGCGTAGATGCTCTGGGAGTCGTCTCCGACTACAGTGAGGTTGCGGCGGTCGCGGGCCAGCAGGTTGACTATCCGGTACTGCGCCATGTTGGTATCCTGATACTCGTCCACCAGGATATGCGAGATGACATTCTTGAGATTCTCCGCCACCTCCGGATGACGGTTCAGGAGGATATTGGTGTACAGGAGGATATCGTCGAAATCCATGACTCCCTCCTTCCGGCATTTTTCCGAATACAGCCTGTACACATCGCATATACGGCCCTTGCGCATCTGGGTGTCCTTGCGGATGGCCTCGTGATTGTTCATGTATGCCTCCGCAGTAACCAGATAGTTCTTCGCGGTGGATATGCGGGAGAGTACCTCGCCTGGCTTGTAGACCTTGTCGTCGAGCTGGAGTTCCTTGATGCACATCTTGACTGCGTTCTTCGCATCAGTAGCGTCATATATCGTAAACGCCTTAGGAAAGCCCAGAAGGTCGGCGTACTCCCTGAGTATGCGGGCAAATATGGAGTGGAAAGTGCCCATCCACAGACGGCGCGAGCGGTCCCGCCCGACGATGGACGCGATGCGCTCCTTCATCTCCTTGGCCGCCTTGTTGGTGAAGGTAAGAGCCATGATGGAGGACGGTTCCACGCCCGACTCTATCAGGCACGCTATCTTCCACGTAAGCACGCGAGTTTTCCCGGAACCGGCTCCGGCTATTATTATTGAAGCTCCGTCAGCACATCTAACTGCCTCTTGCTGAACACTGTTCAACCCCGACAAATTCATATTGCATTCTTTTTAATTTTCAGCGCAAATCTACAAAAGTTTTATCTATATTTGCACCCGAATTTTCATATATAATAATATAGGATATGGTTGACTATATAAAATTGAAACAAGGGCTCGACATTCCCGTCGAGGGTGTGCCGTCCGCCCAAATCCTCAAAACGATAGTTTCTGAGACAGTAGCCGTCAAGCCAACCGATTTCAAAGGTCTTATCCCCAAGCTCGCAGTAAAGGAAGGTGACGCCGTCAAGGCCGGAACCGTCCTTTTTGTCGATAAAAAGAGACCTGAGATCAAGTTCACCTCACCGGTGAGCGGCACTGTCAGCGAAATTGTCAGAGGAGAGAAGAGAAAGCTTCTCGAAGTCAGAGTCAAGGCTGACCCGGAAACGGAGTACGCCGAGTTCAATCTTCCCAAGCCCGAAGCCATCACGGCCGAGCAGGCTGTCAGCGCCCTCCTGGAGAGCGGTCTGTGGCCCTGCATCAAGCAGCGCCCCTACGGCATCGTGCCCAACCCTGAGATACGTCCCAAAGCCGTCTACATCTCGGGATTCGACACCGCTCCACTGGCAGCGGATTACGACTACATTCTCAAGGACGAGGTTGACAACATCCAGACAGCCGTCAACGTACTCGCAAAACTTGCTCCCAAGATCCATTTCGGTCTCTGCGCAAAAACCCACGCCAGTTCTCCTTTCCACAAGCTTTCCGGAGTCGAGTTCCACATCTTCGACGGACCTCACCCCGCCGGCAACGTAGGCGTGCAGATCAATCACGTCTGCCCCATCAACAAGGGTGACCTGATCTGGACCGTCAATCTCCAGATGCTGGCCATCATGGGCCGTTTCTTCAACACCGGCAAGGTGGACATGCGCAAGACAGTGGCCGTTGGAGGCCCCCGCGTAAGCACCCCCGGCTATATCAAGTGCATCAGCGGCATGTGCTTCAGCGGCATAGCCGACATGGTCAACGACAATGTGGAGAAGCTCCAGCAGGGCTGCCCCGTACGCTACATCAGCGGCAACATCCTCACCGGCACCAATGTCGGCAAGGAGGGTTATCTGGGCTTCTACGACGACTGCATCTCCTTGATCACCGAAGGCACCTACTATGAGACATTTGGATGGGCCAAGCCTTTCAGGACCAAGAAGTACAGTTTCGCATCCACCTATTTCTCCTGGCTTACTCCCAAGAAGAGATACAAGATGGACTCCAACCTCAACGGAGGCGTGAGAGCTTTCGTAATGACCAACAAGTACGCCCAGGTGTTCCCCATGAACATCTATCCCGTGTACCTGCTCAAGGCTATCCTCGCCGAGGACATCGACAAGATGGAGCAGCTCGGCATCTACGAGGTGGTCGAGGAGGACTTCGCCCTCTGCGAATACATTGACCCTTCGAAGATAGACATCCAGGCTATCGTATCCAAGGGTATTGACCTCATGATTAAAGAAATGGCATAAGCAATATGGAAAAGAAAGAGAAAAAAGGCTCAATATTCGACTCCACCATCGAGGCCTTCCAGTCGTTCCTCCGGGTGCCCAATACCGTCACTAAGAGAGGCTCGCACGTAAGGGACTGCAACGACCTCAAGAGAGTCATGATCATCGTGGTGGTCGCCCTGATCCCCACTTTCCTCTTCGGTATCTATAACATCGGCGACCAGCACAATCTCGCCGCAGGAGGTGACATGACCTTCTGGGCAAAAGTGTGGTACGGATTCCTCAAGATACTTCCCCTCTACCTCGTATCCTACATCGTAGGTCTGGGCATCGAGTTCGCATCGGCTCAGATCCGCGGACATGAGGTCAATGAGGGATACCTCGTTACCGGTATGATCATCCCCCTGATCGTGCCCATCACCACTCCCCTCTGGATCCTGGCCCTCGCAGTGGCCTTCGCCGTCATCATCGGCAAGGAGGTATTCGGAGGCACAGGCATGAACATCTGGAACCCCGCCCTCATCGCCAGGGCATTCCTTTTCTTCGCCTACCCTGCCAGCATGTCGGGTGACAAGGTATGGGTCGCCGGCGTGGACGGATATTCCGGAGCGACACCCCTCGCGGACGCGGCTCTCGGCAATTTCTCCAATATGCCCTCGGCTCTGGACATGTTCCTCGGATTCATCCCCGGATGTCCCGGTGAGACCTCTACGGTAGCAATCCTCATCGGTGCCGCCATCCTGCTGTTCTTCGGAGTGGCAAGCTGGAAAATCATGCTGTCCACCGTTGTTGGAGCTCTGGCAATCGGCTACCTCTGCAACGCCCTCGCTCCTGACGCTTCGTCCTACCTCGCGCTTCCCGCATGGGAGCACCTGATCATGGGCGGCTTCGCTTTCGGAGCAGTCTTCATGGCCACCGACCCCGTGACCTCGGCCCAGACCGAGACCGGCAAGTGGATCTACGGTTTCCTGATCGGAGCCTTCACCATCATCCTCAGAGTGTTCAACCCCGGTTACCCCGAGGGAATGATGCTGGCTATCCTGCTCATGAACACCTTTGCTCCTCTGATTGACTACTGTGTAGTTCAGAGGAACATCAAGAACCGTCTCAAGAGAGCTCAAATCAATCAATAAGGGAGAATCACACTATGAATACCAACAGTAACACATATACTATCATCTACTCCACCGTCATGGTGGTGATCGTGGCTGCTGTTCTCGCGTACGTGTCCGTATCCCTGAGCGGCAAGCAGCAGGCCAACGTGAATACCGAGACCCGCCAGAGCATCCTGTCCTCCGTAAACCTCGGGCAGGGCGCCGATGAGGCCTCCGACAAGAACGCCTACGTAGAGCAGGAGTTCAACAAGTACATCACCGACTCCTATCTGGTCGACGCACAGGGCAACAAGGTGGAAGGAGACGCATTCTCCCTCGCCCTGACAGCAGGTCTGAAATCCCAGTACGACATCATGAAACAGGCCAATCCCGATGTCTCGAAGCTCACCCTCCCTGTCTTCGTCTGCACCCTGGACGACGGCAGCAAGGTCGAGATCTTCCCCATCTACGGAGCCGGTCTTTGGGGTCCTATCTGGGGCTATGTATCCCTCAAGGATGACTACAACACCATCTACGGAGCCACCTTCCTCCACAAGGGCGAGACTCCCGGTCTGGGCGCCGAGATAGCCACACCTATGTTCAGCGACCAGTTCATCGGCAAGTCCATCTTCGACGGAAGCAGCCTGGTATCCGTGACAGTAGTCAAGGGAGGCGCACCCGAAGGCTCCGCCCATGAGATCGACGCCATCTCCGGCGGCACCATCACCAGCCGTGCCCTGGAGAACGCCATCCGTCAGTGGCTCGAATATTATGAACCTTATCTTGAAAAACAGAAAGCTGAAAGATAATCATGAAAAAGGAAATATATCAAAACCCGTTTTTCAAGGCCAACCCGGTAACGGTCTTAGTCTTGGGTATCTGCTCCTCACTGGCAGTTACCGTAAAGCTTGAGCCTGCCTGCGTGATGGCTCTCTCGGTTACCTTCGTGACCGGATTCTCAAGCTTGTTCGCATCCCTCCTCAGAAATACGATTCCCAACCGTATACGTATCATCGTGCAGCTGGTGCTCGTATCCCTGTTCGTGATTCTCATCGACCAGTTCCTCAAGGCCTATGCCTACGATGTCAGCAAGCAGCTCTCCGTGTACGTCGGTCTGATCATCACCAACTGTATCATCATGGGCCGCATCGAGGCCTTCGCCCTCGGCAACAAGCCCTGGCCCTCGTTCGTTGACGGTATCGCCAACGGTCTCGGCTACGGTATGATTCTCGTGGCTCTGGCCTTCATCCGCGAGCTCCTGGGCTCCGGTACTCTGTTCGGACATCAGATCATTCCTGACGGCTGGTATGAAGCCGGATACATGAACAACGGCCTGATTATCCTGCCTCCCATGGCCCTGATCCTGGTAGGTCTGTTCATCTGGCTGCAGAGAGGCATTCAGAAAGAACTTATCGAAAAATAATAAAAGCACATCACTATGGATTATTTAAGTCTATTTGTCAAGTCGATATTCGTCGACAATATGATTTTCGCATACTTCTTGGGGATGTGCTCATTCCTGGCTGTATCGAAGAATGTCAAGACGGCCTTCGGCCTGGGTATCGCAGTGATCTTCGTAATCCTCGTCACCCTGCCTATCAACTACTTGCTCAACAAGTTCTTCCTCACCCCCGGAGCCATGTCCTGGATCAGCCCCGCTCTCGCTGACCTCGACCTCAGCTTCCTGAGCTTCATCATCTTCATCGCCGTCATCGCGGCCATCACTCAGCTCGTGGAGATGATCGTGGAGAAGTTCTCCCCCGCCCTGTACTCGTCACTGGGTATCTTCCTGCCCCTTATCGCAGTGAACTGCGCCGTGATGGGTGCCTCCCTCTTCATGCAGGAAAGGGACTTCGCCAACCTCGGCTACGCCACAGTCTATGCCCTCGGTTCCGGTATCGGCTGGTTCCTCGCCATCGTGGCTATCGCTGCCATCCGCGAGAAACTCGCCTACTCCAACGTTCCCAAGCCTCTCAAGGGCCTCGGAATCTCATTCATCATCACCGGTCTCATGGGTATAGCATTCATGAGCTTCATGGGTATTCAATTATAGGAGGACTGACGTATGACTACAATACTTATCGTATCAATTATCACGTTCCTTGTAGTGACCCTGATACTGGTCGCTCTCCTGCTGGTGGCCAAGGCAAAACTGACCCCTCAGGGCAATGTCAAGATCGACATCAACAACGGCGAGAGAGTCCTCGATGTCAATCCCGGCTCCTCCCTGCTGACCACCCTCTCCAATGAGAAGATCTTCCTTCCCTCTGCCTGCGGCGGCGGCGGAAGCTGCGGCATGTGCAAATGCCAGGTGCTCTCCGGCGGCGGCAGCATCCTGCCCACCGAGGTAGGATTCTTCACCCGCAAGCAGCAGCAGAACAACTGGAGGCTCGGATGCCAGGTCAAGGTGCGTGAGGACCTCAAGATTCTCGTGCCCCAGAGCATCCTCGGCATCAAGAAGCTCGAGTGCGAGGTGGTAAGCAACAAGAACGTGGCCACCTTCATCAAGGAGTTCGTAGTGAAGCTCCCTGCAGGCGAGCACCTCAACTTCCGCTCCGGCGGCTATATCCAGATCGATATTCCCAAGTACGACATCGACTACAAGGACATGGACATCGAGGAGCCCTACAGGGCCGACTGGGAGAAGATGGGAGTGTTCAAGCTGCACGCCCACAACTCCGAGCCTACCTTCAAAGCCTACTCCATGGCCAACCACCCTGCAGAGGGCGACATCATCATGCTCAACGTCCGTATCGCCACCCCTCCTTTCGACAAGGCCAAGGGCGGTTTCATGAACGTGCCTCCCGGAATCAGCTCGTCCTACATCTTCTCCCGCAAGCCGGGTGACAAGGTGATCATCTCGGGCCCTTACGGAGAGTTCTTCATCCCGGACAACGCACCCGCAGACCAGGAGTTCATCTTCATCGGCGGCGGTGCCGGAATGGCTCCCATGAGAAGCCACATCATGCATCTGTTCAAGACCGAGAAGACCGGCCGCAAGGTCAACTTCTTCTATGGTGCCCGCAGCCTGAAAGAGGCCTTCTACCTCGAGGACTTCCACGAGATAGAGCACGACTTCCCCAACTTCAAGTTCCATCTGGCCCTCGACCGTCAGGATCCCGAGGCCGATGCAGCAGGAGTTGCATACAAGGTGGGATTCGTGCACAACGTCCTCTACGAGACATACCTCAAGGCCCACGAGGCACCCGAGGACTGCCTCTACCTGATGTGCGGTCCTCCGATGATGACCCAGTCGGTACTCAAGATGCTCGACAGCCTCGGAGTACCTCCCGAGAACATCCTCTTCGACAACTTCGGCTCATAGTCCCTCCGCGGACTTCCGTAGCCGACAGTATAGAAACCAGCCCGGACGACACGGATATCCCCGTCGTCCGGGCTTTTGCCATTTACGGGTGCGGCTGTACTTACCGTCAGCAACCAGGCCGCATCGACCGGTTGTGGAGCAGTCAAACAAGAGTATTCATAATTTTACATATCTTCGCCAACCGAAAAATATTTACCGATGAACCCATACGACACCACTTCACTTCATGCCCGCCCGGAATGGCGCATACAGGCCGCACGCTGGTTTCAGGAGAAATGGGGAATCCCCTTGGAAGAGTATCTGGCGAGTATAGACGAAAGCATCCGGGGAACTGATCCAGTCCCGCAATGGTACATAGTGACCGAAGGGGAACGGATTATTGCCGGAGCCGGTGTGATAGCCAACGACTTCCACGACCGCAAAGACCTGACACCGAATGTCTGTGCCCTGTACGTCGAACCCGAACTGCGCCGCTGTGGCATTGCCGGACATCTCCTGAAACATATCTGCAGGGACATGGCAGCGAAAGGCGTCAGTCCCCTCTACCTCATCACGGAGCATACTTCGTTTTACGAGCGTTACGGCTGGGAATACCTGTGCATGGTGATGGGCGATGACGGGGAGCCGATGCGGATGTACAGAAAAGACATTTTATAATCTCAATAAAAATACAGATCGCCTTCTGCGCGTTCCCATCTGCGGGCCCTGAGGTCTCCCGGACGGATAAGGAAATAATACATGCCGCAGTCGTAGAAGCGCAGGCCCCAGCGGTCCTCCTCGTCTATCTGCAGCAGGGCCAGGCAACCGGGGTGAGCCTGGCGGATCTCGTCCTGATACGGTTCTCCAAGCAGGATATGCCCGTCACCTCGCGGAGAGTCAGCAGAAGTGAACATCATCTCCTCAGCCGGACGGAAAACGCTCTCGTCCGTCCCCTCCCAACACAGTTCATACGGCACCAGCCCGTCCTCCCGCTCTGTATAAATCACCGCAGGAGAATCGTGATAGTCCAGAGGAGAACTGTCATCTCCGAGGAAATAGTCTATCGGCGCGAAGAAATAAAGCATCCCGCTATGCGGCAGCAGCCCGTCCGGATCCAACCCGGCGATATCCTTGCACCGTATCTGACAGACAAATGTCAACGGCTCCGGGTACGTACCGCCGTCCCCGTCCACCACCTCTATGCAGGGATATGCCATCCCCTCCGGCATGTCCGGCGCCCCCCACCAGTGACTCCGTCCGGTGAGGTCGCGGTCTATCAATCCTGTATCAATCCGTATTGCCATAAACACATAATTAGTTTGGCAAAACTACGAAATTTATGCTGTTTTTGAGTATCTTGCGGCATGAAAACAATCAGACTCATCTACCCGCAATGGCAGGGCGGGGATATAGCGCGGTGGATACCGGAAATAGATGACCGCGCGAGATCGGCCAGAGGATACTGGCTGGGAGCGCAGCTGCCCCTTCTCAACAAATGAGGACATCCATAAAAGATGGAACTTGAAAGTAGGAAACAACACATTCCCTACCACAAAATAAAAGAGGCCGTGCCAAATCGGCACAGCCTCCTGTTCTTGATTGTTATCAGGTCTACCGGTGCTCTGTGTTATTTGACTTCCTCATAGTCCACATCCTTGACATTGTCATCACCGGAACCTGAGTTGGAGCCGCTGTTGGAAGAGCTGCTGCCGGTCTGGCTGCCTGCTCCCGATGCACCGGCTGAAGGACCGGACTGGGCGGCACGGGCCATATCCTCGGAGGCGGCGTGCCATGCGCTGTTCAGTGCCTCGGTTGCACGGTCGATATCGGAGATATTCTGAGACTTGTGGGCCTCCTTGAGCTGTCCGAGGGCATTCTCGATAGCACCCTTCTTGTCAGCGGGAATCTTGTCGCCATACTCCTTGAGGTTCTTCTCGCTCTGGAATATCATGGCATCCGCGGCGTTGATCTTGTCGATCTTCTCACGCTCGGCCTTGTCGGCAGCCTCATTGGCCTTGGCCTCGTCACGCATCCTCTTGATCTCGTCCTCGCTCAGACCGGATGAAGCCTCGATACGTATCTTCTGCTCCTTGCCGGTAGCCTTGTCCTTGGCGGACACGTTCAGTATACCGTTGGCATCGATATCGAATGTCACCTCAATCTGAGGCACTCCACGGGGAGCGGGGGTAATGCCGTCGAGATGGAAACGGCCGATGGTCTTGTTGTCACGGGCCATTGAACGCTCACCCTGCAGGACGTGAATCTCAACTGAAGGCTGGTTGTCGCTGGCAGTCGAGAACACTTCCGACTTACGTGTAGGGATGGTGGTGTTGGCCTCTATCAGTTTGGTCATCACGCCTCCGAGGGTCTCGATACCGAGGGACAGAGGAGTTACATCCAGCAGGAGGACATCCTTCACGTCACCGGCGAGGACACCGCCCTGGATGGCAGCGCCGACTGCCACTACCTCATCGGGATTGACACCCTTGTTGGGAGCCTTTCCGAAGAACTTCTCGACGATCTGCTGGATGGCGGGGATACGGGTCGAACCGCCGACGAGCAGCACCTCGTCTATATCGGACACCTTCAGACCTGCGTCTGAGACTGCCTTGCGGCAAGGCTCGATGGTCCTCTGGATCAGGTCGTCGCATATCTGCTCGAACTTAGCCCTGGTGAGGGTCTTCACAAGGTGTTTGGGCACACCGTCCACGGGCATGATGTAAGGCAGGTTGATCTCTGTGGAGGTCTGGCTGGAAAGCTCGATCTTGGCCTTCTCAGCTGCCTCTTTCAGTCTCTGCAGGGCCATGGGGTCTTTCCTCAGGTCCACGCCGGGATTGTCATTCATGAACTCCGTGGCCATCCAGTCGATAATCCTGTGGTCGAAGTCATCGCCGCCGAGGTGAGTATCACCGTTGGTGGACTTAACCTCGAAGACACCGTCACCGAGCTCCAGGATGGAGATATCGAATGTACCGCCGCCGAGGTCGTAGACAGCCACCTTCATATCGTTCTTCTTCTTGTCCATACCGTATGCCAGTGCGGCTGCGGTAGGCTCGTTGATGATACGCTTTACCTTCAGGCCTGCGATCTCACCGGCCTCCTTGGTGGCCTGCCTCTGCGAGTCGCTGAAGTAGGCGGGCACCGTGATGACAGCTTCGGTCACCTCCTGTCCGAGATAGTCCTCGGCAGTCTTCTTCATCTTCTGAAGTATCATGGCCGAAATCTCCTGAGGAGAATAGAGACGGCCGTCGATATCGACACGTGCGGTGCCGTTGTCGCCGCGCACTACCTTGTAGGGCACGCGGGATATCTCGTTCTGAACTCTGTCGTAAGGCTCACCCATGAATCTCTTGATGGAGAATATGGTCTTGTTGGGGTTGGTGATCGCCTGCCTCTTGGCGGGGTCGCCGATCTTCCTTTCCCCGTTGTCCGTAAATGCCACTACCGAAGGAGTGGTCCTCTTGCCCTCGCTGTTGATAATCACTGTGGGCTCGTTACCTTCCATCACTGCTACGCAGGAGTTGGTGGTTCCAAGGTCTATACCGATAATCTTTCCCATAATTCTTATATTTTTTAAATTTTTTCTACAATTGCCGCCGCCTGATTTTCAAGCGGTCGAAACTCTCTTACTCCAAGATTATGCCAAATGCCGAAAACTGACAACATGTCATATTGGAATTGTGATAATTATTCTCTTCCTTTGCAGGTCCAAACCCAATATCAAACAGGCAAAGACATGTCAACAGAAGGCAACGTAAGGGTGATGACTACCCACAGACTACTGGAAATGAAGCAGAAAGGCGAGAAAATCGCCATGCTTACAGCATACGACTACACCGCGGCCCGTATCGTGGACGAGGCCGGAATAGACGTGGTCCTGGTCGGTGACTCGGCCGCCAACGTGATGGCCGGACACGAGACCACCATCCCCATCACCGTCGACCAGATGATCTACCACGCCCAGAGCGTGACCCGCGCCGCCAAGAACCCTCTGATAGTGGTGGACATGCCCTTCGGCTCCTATCAGGGCAATTCCAAGATGGCTGTCAGCAATGCCATCCGCATCATGAAGGAATCGGAAGCCGATGCTGTGAAGATCGAGGGCGGAATGGAAATCCTCGAGTCAGTCGAGCGCATCCTCTCGTCCGGCATCCCGGTAATGGGCCATCTGGGCCTCACCCCCCAGTCGATACACAAGTTCGGCACCTACGCTGTCAGGGCAAAGGAAGAGGAGGAAGCCGAAAAGCTGCTGCAGGATGCGGTAGCCCTGGAAAATGCGGGATGTTTCGCTCTGGTGCTGGAGAAAATACCGGCAATGCTCGGCAAGAAGGTAGCCGAGACTCTCAAGATCCCGGTAATAGGAATAGGTGCGGGCAAATACGTCGACGGCCAGGTCCTCGTGATGCACGACATGCTGGGACTGACGACCAAGTTCTCCCCCAGGTTCCTGCGCCGCTACGCGGACCTGCACGACGTCAGCCTCAAGGCCTTCCGCCAGTACATCGAAGATGTAAAGTCCTGTGATTTCCCCAATGACAACGAGCAGTACTAGTCCATACCGGACACTCTCCCCGGAGGAGACGGAGGACATCGCCTCCCGCATCCTCTATGAGGACAATCACGTACTTGTCCTGAACAAGCGCCCCGGCGAGATAGTCCAAGGCGACAAGACCGGCGACGAGCCCCTGGTCGAGAAACTCAAGGCTTTCATCGCCCTCCGCGACAGGAAGCCCGGCCAGGTGTTCATGGGTGTGCCCCACCGCCTCGACCGTCCGGTCAGCGGAGCCGTCATCCTGGCCAAGACCTCCAAGGCCCTGACCCGCCTCTCCGCCGCCTTCCGGGAAGGGAATGCAGGGAAGATCTACTGGGCCCTAGTGGAGAATGCCCCGGTACCTCCGGAAGGGGAAATCCGCACCTGGCTCACCCGCAACGAGAAGCAGAACAAGTCCTACAGCCATCCGCAGCCGCAGCCCGGAGCCAAGGAGGCCCTGCTGCGCTACCGCCTGCTGCGTCCTACCAGGAAATATTTTCTAGTGGAGGTGGAGCTGCTCACCGGCCGCCATCACCAGATCCGCTGCCAGCTTGCATCCATCGGCTGCCCCATCAAGGGCGACCTCAAATACGGAGCGCGGCGCTCCAACCCGGACGGCAGCATAAGCCTGCACGCCCGTCAGGTGACATTTCTCCATCCCACCAGGAAGGAGCCTGTGACTGTCACCGCTCCCACCCCCATGGAGGAGATGTAGCCCCTACCCTTCGACTACAGTACGGTATTCCTCGTATTTGGACAAAACGTCCCTGACATACTGGACGGTCTCCCGCCCGCGGAACCGCCCGTGACGGAGGAAGTCCGCCTCCTCGATATACTCCTGCTCGGCCATCAGCGGAATGGTCGCCGCCACCGTCTCCCAGTCCGTAAAGTCGCGGCCCTGGTCGAGAGTGAAGTTGATGCAGTCCTCGATACGGCTCTCTCCGGCATTGTATGCTGCGAGGGTGAATTTCACCACATTGACCGAGTCGAAGCCCATGTTCTGGTAGCGGCGCTCGATGTGCCTGAGATGCATTGTCCCGGCCTTGATATTTTCCTCCGGGCTGAACAGGTCCGTGATGCCGTAGACTGCGGCCGTGGAGCGCATCACCTGCATCAGACCCGTCGCCCCGCGCCTGGAATACGCCCCTATCGAGAAGCGTGACTCCTTGAATATCACCGCTGAAAGCAGCCTCCAGTCCCAGCCCAGAAGGCCGCAGTGCCGCTTTACGGTCTCGTCGTACGGGGAGATGCGGTCCGTACGCGTACCGGCCTCGATATATGGTTCCAGACTGTAGGAACGGAAAAACCTTTTCTCCATGTCCGCGTACTCAGCGCTGTGGACCATCCGGCCCAGCCATCTGTTGGCCCGGTACAGCAGCCCCTGGTCCCCGCTCCGCACCGCCCAGGCATAGCCCCGGAACGGCATGGTAAGGGCGACGGCCCCGGCATGGTCGGAGGGGATGGAGTCAGAGACACTGACAGCCACCATATCCACCTGTCCTTCCTCCAGCATCTGCCAGCAGTTCCGCCTCTCATATACACCGGAAAAGCCCATGCGGACATTCATGGTATCCGCCATCGAGGTCAGCATGGTGTACTGAAAGCCGGTAAGGAAGCCTTTGCCGGTATACATGCCGCTGCGGATGTTGATGCACGCGGTGAGCGAGTCCCTGACGGGGAACGAATCCGGATCCACGGCGCTCCGGTCCGGCATCTCACACAGTCTTAGGAGATTGCCCAGAACGAATATAGCCGCTACGGCTACAGCTGTCTTCCATAGTCTGCCCATAGTCCTGTCCTTACTCGATGTAGAAGGGCCAGTGGATTCCGACCTTGAAGCCGCGGTAGGGCTTGATGTAGTGATATGCAGAGAACATATTGCCTCCGTCGGGCCATCCCTGTCCGACATTGATGACCTTGATGAAGACATTGACCCGCTTCCACTGCATGTTGAGGAAGACGTCGATATAGGGATTGTAGCCTATGAGTTCCCGCGTCTGGAGCTGGAATGTGCCCAGGGCGGGGTTGTACGCCGGAGCGTAGTAGGGAGTGTTCATGGTGGCGTCGGCGCCGATCTGGACTGTCAGTACGTTCCTGACGGCCTCCAGCTCGAGATAGTACCGCATGTGGAAGGTCAGCATCGGCAGAGGCAGTACGTCCCGGTTAGAGGAGTACTGGAAAAGTATCTTGTTGTCCAGATGGAACTTCCACAGTTTGAAATCCTTGCGCACATAACCGCTCATTACGTTGATTAGTCCGTCGTGCTGGCGGATGACGCCCAGAGTGTCGTTGTAGAGATAGTTGTTGACCAGGCCGTAGCTGAACGATGCTTCCAGCCGCCACTTAGGGATATCCAGGAAGGCCTCTACCTTGGTGGTGGACGTCTTGCCGAAGTCATTGTCCCAGACATAGTGGTTGGAGTAATAATGCTGGGAGAACCAGTCCGGCTCCTTGAGCGATGTGCTGAACTTGCCGCCCAGGACTATGGGCTCGGACTTGTCCTTGAACGGATAGAACGAGACGTCCAGGTCAGCGTCCACACTGAAGTCGTTCTGCCAGTATCCGAGGAAACTGTAACGGGCCTGAGCCCCCCAGTTCAGGTACTTGCGGTACTGTCCCCGGGCTCCGGCGTAGACATAGAGGTCGTGCAGGCTCCTGTTGCCATTGCCGGTCAGGAACATATCCGGATTGAAGGCATAGATGCTGTTCCACTGATATCCCAGTCCGCCGCTGATCTGCGAGACCACGGCATCGCGGGCCCAGGGCTGAAGCCTGAAGAAGAGCTTGTTGTCGACGGTCAGCATCCGGGTAGAGTCGGCCGACGAGGTGGGATTGATGTAGAACATGTTGTTGTAGAAATTCCGTCCTACCTCATCGTTAAGGGCTATGTTGTCAGTATAATAGCGGTAGTATCTGGTCACTTCCCCGACATGTCCCACCGACAGCATCGGGCCTTCCCCGGCACTGCCGAAAAGCAGGGAGTCGGCCAGGGCAGTGTATATCTCATCCTCTGAAGGCGGCAGGAGGGTGTCCATTACAGAGGCTCTCAGCAGGGAATCCGCAGCCTGGGCCATAAGGCTGTCCGCCAGCGCCGGTACCGCCGCGCTGTCAGCCGGTGCGGGCAGCTGTCCACCGGCCGCCGTACTGTCTGCCGCGCCGGTATCCGCAGGCATCCGGGCCGCCTCGACAGCCGCATCCACGGCCTCGGCATACCTCTGCATCCTGAGAGCCACTATGGAATCCACCGCCGCGGCCAGCACCGAATCCTCCTCCATGGCCTTGCGCAGCCGTCTGGACTTGGACTCAAGGTGGATATTGTACGAATGGTCTATGAAGAATGTATTCCTGGAGAGCTTGTTCTGGGCCTCCTGCAGATTGACGGCTATGGTCTTGGCGTCCACCGTCGTATCACGGACCATGTAGGAGTCCTGGATACCGCCGTTCTCCTGCCGGGTGATATTGTGGTGGATGAGTCCGGCATGGGCGATATAGTTGCGGCCCAGATAGTTGGCGCTCACTTCAAGAGAGTTGTTCACCGTCTTCTCATTCTCCAGCATACCCAGAGCCTTCCAGCCCTGGTAGAGGACAGCCAGATTGAGTTCCGGAGTTATGTTCTGGGTGTGCAGGAAACGTACGTTGGTCTCCTCCTTGTCCTTGAAGGCGAAGATGGTGCCCCAGTAGGCCAGTTCGGTGTACGGCGCCTTGACATTGTAGAACGGCATATTCTCCGGCACATGAGAATAGGTGATATACGGTGCATAGGCCTTGAAGCGGTCCAGCTCCCGGCGGCGGAAGAAGTTGACATTCTGCACTGCGGAGCCTACTGTTCCGAGATACACGGCGTCCAGGTCCTCCTTGTAGAACGGATATTCGGTGAACCAGTCATTGAACGTGGTGTCCATGTGCATGTGCCGGTACTCGTTGATATACGGTCCGGTATTCCACGAAAGTATCCTCTTGTAATACAGGCTGTCCGGGACAAATCCGGTTTCCAGCACCCTCGGCTTGGACCAGCGGATACTGTCCCTGATACCCTTCAGGCTGTCGCGGACCCGGCGGGCGCTGTCCCGGGCCATCTCCCTCAGTTCCCAAGGCTCATACTCCTTCGTGCCGGAGGCAGTGTCGGCGGAGGCGGTGCTGTCGGCCATACCCGTTGTATCAATCCCGGATAACAGGGAATCCGGCAACAATGCCGTAGAATCCGGCAGCATCACCGTTGAGTCAGCCGTATTCAGCGAATCTCCTCCCTTAGGAACCGTATCCTGCGGGAAGCCGGTCTGCACAAGCCTGACATAAGGCATGGACATACCTCTTATAATATATGCCGAGCATGGCAGCATCAGCATGATGGCGCACGCGCACAGTATGTCCCTTAACCTTTTTCTGTCCATAAGAGTGCAAATATAGGGGATTTTTGTTTTCAGCCTATTATTTTCCTACATTTGCCATCACTATGGAAAGGATACGTTCGCTCTTCGAGAGGTACTCCGGAGTCAGGGAGTACCGCATCACCCCCCTCCCCGCCTCGGGAGGCAACCGTCAGTATTTCAGGATCAGCTGGGATGGAGGCAGCTGCATAGCCGCAGCCGGGACGAGTCTGCGGGAAAACGGTGCGTTCCTCTACCTCGACCGGCATTTCTCCCGGCTGGGACTGCCCGTGCCGGAAGTGCTGGCCGTGAGCGATGACCGGATGGTCTACCTGCAGGAGGACCTGGGAGACACAACCCTTTTCGACGCTGTGGCGGCAGGGCGCAGGAGCGGGGAATACAGTTCTGAGGAGAAGACCCTGCTGCGGGCGGCGGTGGAAGCCCTGCCGGCCTTCCAGTATATCGGGGCCCAGGGACTGGACTTCTCGCAGTGCGGTCCGGTATCCTGTTTCGACCGGACAAGCGTGATGTTCGACCTCAACTATTTCAAATACTGCTTCCTCAAGCCCTCCGGCGTGGAGTTCGACGAGGTGGCGCTGGAGGAGGACCTGGTCCGGCTGCGCGACCGGCTGCTGATGTGCAGTTCCGGGAACTTCCAGTACCGGGACTTCCAGGGCCGGAACATCATGCTCACACCCTCTGGGGAAATGAAATTCATCGACTTCCAGGGCGGAAGGATGGGACCGGTCCACTATGACCTGGCCTCCTTCGTATGGCAGGCGCGGGCCCGCTACTCACCTGAACTCAAGGCGGAACTGACAGAGGCATATCTCGAGGCACAGTCGCACTATGAGGTGGTGCGCCGGAAGGACTTCCTGACCGACCTGAGGCAGTTCGTCCTCTTCAGGACACTCCAGGTGCTCGGGGCCTACGGATTCAGGGGCATGTTCGAGCGGAGGCCGCATTTTCTCGAGAGCATCCCGTACGCTATGGACAATCTCCGGGAACTCCTGTCCTCCGGCACCTTCCCCGAATACCCCTGCCTGTGCCGGGCACTCGAGGAGCTGATACCGCTCTACGGGCACAGGACGCCCAGGCAGGACGGGAAGCTGCTGATAAGAATTTTCAGTTTCTCATATAAAAAAGGAATACCCGAGGACGAGGGCGGCAACGGCGGAGGGTATGTTCTGGACTGCCGCGGAGTACCCAATCCGGGACGGCTGCCGGAGTACCGGGGGCTGACGGGGCTGGACGGTCCGGTAATAGAGTACCTGCAGGGGTATTCCGAGACGGAGGAATTTGCCCGGCACACCGCCGCCCTGGCCGACATGCATATCGAGAACTATCTTGAGCGTGGATTTACTGACCTGATGTTCTGCTTCGGATGCACCGGAGGCCGGCACAGGTCCGTATACTTCGCCGAGAGGCTGGCCGACCATCTGGCAGAAAGATACGGTGACTCTTCCGACAGGCTCGGCATCACCCTCATACACCGCGAACAGAATCTGGAGAGACAGGTACTATGACAGCAGAGAGAACCGCAACGGCGATGATCCTGGCGGCAGGGCTGGGCACCCGGCTCAAGCCGCTGACCGACACTATGCCCAAGGCACTGGTGCCATACGAGGGCGTACCGATGATACAGAGACTCATGCTGCAGCTGAAGAAGGCCGGCTTTACCCGGGCCGTGATTAATGTCCACCACTTCGCGGACATGCTGGAAGACTTCGTCCGCTCCCACGACGGATTCGGGCTGGACGTGGCATTTTCAGATGAGCGGGGCCTGCTGCGCGACACCGGAGGCGGCATCCGCCATGCCGTCATGTCAGGACTGCTCGGAGAAGAGCCAGTGCTGGTGCACAATGTGGATATCATCACTTCCGGGATAGACCTAGGAGCCTTTTGCCGGCAGGCTCCCGGCGGACCGGACGCGGCTCCGGCCGCAGCCTCGCTTCTGGTGAGCGGCCGCTCCTCCTCACGCTATCTGCTGACCGACAGCGAAGGCCTCCTCCGCGGCTGGATGTACCCCGCCAAAGGACTGTTCAAAGGCACAACCCCCGAAGCAGCCGCCACCCTGCAGCCGCACGCCTTCAGCGGCATCCACCTCCTCACCCCGGCCGCCCTGCAGCTGCTGCGGCCCTGGCCCGAGGCATTTTCCATCATCGACTTCTACCTCTCCGTAGCCGCCTCCCACCCCGTCCGGTGCGTGGATGCCCCCGTCGGTGCCGTCATCACCGACATCGGCAAGCTTGCGCAGCTCCGCTGAGTCTGTTCCGTTGCAGACTTCAGCTGACCTTGATGGTGCGGGCGGGAGAGACCCTGGCAATGAATAGCGAGGGAATAATCATTATAATCAGCATGAGTACAAATGCGGCAATATCCACCGCTATGATATGCAGGGGGTTGAGTTCCACCGGCACGAAATTCACGAAATAATTCACCGGGTTGAGCGTGAACGGCTTCAGCCATTTCTGCGCGGCCAGTAGGAGGATGGCCGCTGCATTGCCCCAGAGCATACCCTTGAGGACTATGGCCCCGCCGCGGTAGATGAACACCTTGCAGATGTTGGAAGTCCTCATGCCCAGCGACTTCAGCAGACCTATCATGGAAATGCGCTCGAAGAGGATAATCAGCAGGCCCGAGATCATGTTGAAACCGGCCACCGCCATCATCAGCGCCATCACCACCAGCACGTTCAGGTCCAGCAGGGCCAGCCAGTCGAACAGTCCCGGATATATCTCGTCGATCCTGCGCACCACCACCGGAGCGTCCGCCGTGATATCCCGGTCCATGATTATCTCCCCTATCTCATCGTAAACTTCAATCCTGCGACGGTCAGCCGCCTTGCCGCCGTCCCCACCCAGGGCTATCTCCAGACAGGAAGACTCGTGGTCCTCCCACCCGTTGAGCCTGCGTATCTGACGGATATCCATCACCGCCAGTTTCTCATCCAGGTTCTCCAGCTGTATGTCGTACAGGCCGGTCACCGTCAGTCTGCGGGCCCTCACCTGCTCACCTATAAAATACACCGTCATCCTGTCCCCCGTACTCAGGCCCAGCATCATCGCCAGCCTTTTGGAAATCAGCACCTGGTCGCTCATACTCCTTCCCGAGAAATCCGGGAGCGTACCCTCGGTCAGAAAATCCGCGAAGAAATCCAGCGAGTAAGTCGAATCCACCCCCTTGAACATCACACCGTGCACATCCTTGTCCGACTTGACCATCCCGGGCTTGTAAGCCGTCTCGCTCACCGACCGTATCTCCGGTATCTTCTCTATCTCGGGCAGATAAGACAGGTCCGCCTGCAGAGGGTAGACATCGTTCATATAGTCCATCCCCGGAACCGTTATCAGAATCTCACCCGTGAACCCGGCAGCCCTCTTCCCTATCTCCTTCCTGAACCCTTCTGAAATCGCTACCGCCATCAATATCACCCCGATACTGATGGCCACCGACACGCATGCAATCGCATTGCCGGTCGAACTCACTCCCCGTCCCTTGATTTTTTTGGCTATAAATAAATTTAAATTCATATATTTGCAGTCGCAATGCCGCAAAGGTAAACATTTTTCGCGGAAATAGCTCAGTTGGTAGAGCGTCGGCTTCCCAAGCCGAAGGTCGCGGGTTCGAACCCCGTTTTCCGCTCAACAAAGTTTCCACAGAACCACCGACCGCAGCACCCCCGCATGCGGTCTTTTTTTATACTGCCACCCGCACCCGAGCGGAAAACCATCCTCACAGACATCCCCAACGAGAATAAGATTCCCCACCTTCCAAAGGTGTGCATTTTCCCCGCGATATCACCCCACCTTCCGAAGGTGAGTTTCCGTACCATGTCCACCAGAGCGTCCGTAGCGGCGTTTCGCCTCCATTCTGCCTTTCCACACCTTCCGAAGGTGAGCAGAAACACAAGAAAATCTACTCACCTTCCAAAGGTGGAACAGCAACAATGCCCACCGACTCCGAATATTTCGTTATTGTCCGCAGGATTTCGTACCTTTGCAGCACTATGGCAGACAATTATCTCGAAAGAAGATACGACGAATACCTGGAACGGAAGGCCGCAGCCGAGAAAGCGAAGCGTACAGCCTGGAAGAAGCGGCTGGACGCCTACCGGAAGCAAATGACGGTCGATAATCAGAGCAGCGGATGCGACCCCAGCAGAGGCCGATAGCCGTCGCGTATCAGACCGTCGAGCATCAGATACAGCTCGCTCATCTGTCCCACGTCGATCCTGCCGGCCTCTCTCCATCCGTCGATAATCGGCTCCGAGACATCGAAGACCTGGTCCTCGACCTCCAGCAGCTGCTGCATGTAACCGCCGCCGGAAGGCCGCCACAGCAGTTCCCAGTTCATGTAACGGTCAGTACCGTCGCCCTGATGATAGGAGTACACCCTGTCCGCAAGAGTCTGGGAGAAATCGCAAAGAGGCGAAAGCTTCGTAGCCTCGTCCCTGGCCACAAGCGAGGGCAGGTACTTGTCCGCCCCCTTGACCCACAGCGGCATGGCCACGCCTGTCGGAGGATAGCCTAGGATGGTCCACATCACCGACAGCTCGGGATTTTCCCCGGGACGCACGCCCTGCACCACCGCCGAGCTGGTGGAACCGCGGCGGGAGATAAAGTCGTAGTCGATGAACCAGCCGTTGGTCCTGGGCTTGTTGAAATCCCCCGAGCGCAGGTCGATGCCCATGATCGGATTCTCGAAGCAGCGGGCCACGTCGGTCAGAATCCACTGCGGAGTGAACAGTCCCATACCGGAGCCGGGCATCAGCAGCCCCTCCTCGATGAGGTAGCGCACCTGTCCGAGACCCTCGTTCACATCCCCGGTGAAGGAGAAATTGGTCCGGGCCACATAGCCGTGAGGCGCCACCGCCGGGTCATTGGCATCGTACACCACGTACTTGTAGTAGTCCACCTCCAGCATCTGCGCCCCGCCCTGAGCGTCGATCACCCCGAGGCTGGCCTCTATCATGCTGGGCTTTGCGAGAGTATCCAGAAAATGATGGAAATCCTCCACCGTAGCGCATATCTCCAGAGCCCGGCGCATGATCCGCCCGTTGGCAGCTCCGCGCTCCTCTCCCGGAGCCACATCCACCAGGTTGAACGACTGGGTGTTCATGATTGCAAAACCGGCCGAGTTGACACCCATCCACACATCCGTGGGATTATCCTCCACACTGTTGACGATGGCGATAAAGGAGTATTTCTCCCCTTTGAAAAACTTCACGGAGTTCTGCAGATAGTCCGAGTCCCTGTGCTTCCACAGCAGCGGCCTCCCGTCCGGAGTCACCTTGCCGGAAATCACCACTGAGGAGCAGGCGTGCGCAGGCACCGCAGTAAAGAGCAGTACGGCTGCCGCAATGAAAAATATTCCTATTCCTTTCATTTTTACATACAATAACCGCCGTTATGATACCTCGCCCAGTTTTTCACCCATAAGAATATGCTGCCAGCCCCCGGCTGAATCCGTAGGCGATGTGAGACGGAAATCAGCCTCTTCCTGGAATACCAGTACGAAATCCGATCCGCCGAAGAGGAAATACCCCAGTTCGTCACCTTTCTCCACACGCTGGCCTACTTCCAGTCCCGGAGAGAAATTGACCGAAGCCACCTGAGACATACCTATAGGCATGACCGCCACCAGTCCATGTGAGTCGGTTTCCAGAATCACCAGTCCACGTGTCTCTATACTCTGCCAGCCGGGCACCGAGCAGTCGACCACATACTGCTGCAGCTCGGGTTCCCAGGTGATGGTTCCGCCCAACGCATCGTCGCCGGGAATCACCCTCATCTCCCTTATCACACCTGACAGAGGGAAATGATAGCGGTGGTAATCGTTGGCGTTGAGAAAAGCGTGGTAGAACTTACCTCCCGCAAAGGCATCGCAATAAGGGCTTTCAGGGCCTATGAGGTTACGCACCGAATTGAACACACGTGATTTTACCGCTATCTTGTGGTCCGTGACGATATAGGAGTCCTGATCGATGTCCCAGACGCCCTGAGGTACGCAGTCGGCGGGAGAAGCCACGACGGAATTGTCATCGGGCGAAGCTATGGGACGCTGGTCAGGAGATGCCAGTCTACGGCTGAAGAAGTCATTGAACGAATGCCAGTTCGACGGATCCTCGTACCACCCGTTGGTCATGCCGAGTTCCTCCTGCTGCATCATCAGTGCCTCATACTCCTCGTTCCATGATTCGGGAGATGAGAGGAACTGGCCCCAGGACTTGCAATATTCCACAAGCCAGCTGCGGTAAGGCTCCACATATTGTATCGAAGCCGTGAACAGGTTTTCTCCTTCCAGTTCCTCCAGCGGCATGCAGTTGATAAAATAACAATAGCAGAGTGCCTGATACATCCGTCCGAAAATTGTAGGCTGTCCCGGGCAGAATATTACGTCCCAGGGCATGGACTTCTGCGAGCGGTCGATGAAGGCATAATAGTCTTCCAGAGACTGCACCGGATTGGTCGAAGTATCCGGATTTATCTCCATGCCCTTCTTTATTGCCTCAGTAAGCAGCGATCTGATACGGCTGTCATTCTCCACCAGGGATATCAGCTGCCGGGTCGTGGCGTTGTAATCTTCCGTACCGGTGGTATTGTTACCCTTCTGGGTACACGAAAACACAAGCATAATCAAGGCTACGGCAAATGCGCATAGCCCGCCTGCTGTCAAAAATCTTTTTTTCATCACTGACATTT
>DVHI01000029.1 GCA_018712275.1 Candidatus Coprenecus avistercoris
ACAGCCGTAAACAGATTGTACTATGCTTGCTTTTATGCGGTAAATGCACTTCTGTTAAAATATGGTATACCCGCTCATACTCATAACGGAACAAAGTTCATGCTCGGACTGCATTTTGTCTCTAACGGCAAAATACCCCAGAGTGATGCCAGAATATATTCGCTGTTATTTCATATGAGAAACAGCAGTGACTATGATGATTTCATCTATTGCGACAAGGCTATGGTGGAGGATTATATTCCTAAAGCAGAAGCATTTATTGAGCACATAAAGGAACTTATAGCCATAGAAACAGAAGAAAGCCACACGTAAATTTTAGATGAAAGGCATTCCAGGAACAGTTCTGGCATTGTTTCTGTGTTCGTTCAGAATGTGCTGTGATGTGGCGCATTGTCGGGCTATCTTTGCGGAAATTTGATTAGATTTGGGGTATGGAAAAAGCGACTATAGCGATAGGCGACGTGCACGGACTGGACCTGTGGCGGGATGTGGTGGAGGCGCATCCGGAGTGTCGGGTGGTCTTTCTCGGGGACTATCTGGATCCGTACGGGTATGTCAATAAGGGAAAGCTTTTGGACAATCTTCGGGCAATCATGCAGTTGAAGCGGGACAGACCGGAGGATGTGGTGTTGCTGTTGGGAAATCACGACCTGCACTATTTCTGTGATGAGGCGTGTGTCGGTACCCGTTTCGATATGGAAATAGCGGCGGATGCCTCGAAACTGTTTCTAGACAACATACATCTGTTCCAGTATGCTTTTCAAGACGGGGAGTATCTGTTCACTCATGCCGGGGTGTCGCAGCTGTGGTTCGATTGCGATTTCTGCGGAGATGCTTCTCGGTCTGTGGCAGAACAGCTGAACAATCCGGCGGCAGACCAGGTGCCGGCGCTTCTCCGTGTAGGGTATGCCCGCGGAGGCCGCCGCGGTGATACAGGGGGCATATTCTGGGCAGATAAAAGCGAGCTGGAGGAGCCTCTGTACGGCTTCACCCAGATAGTCGGGCATAACCGGGTCGCGGAAGTGACCGAGCATACCGGCCCCGGCGGCGGCAAGATCGTGTTCTGCGATTGCCTTCGCAACGGTCTTTATCTTTATATTTGAGCCCATGAAAGAGTTTGCAGCCATAGATTTTGAGACAGCCAATGAGCAGCGTACCAGTGTGTGCAGTGTGGGGGTGGTCGTGGTGCGGGGCGGAGAGATAATAGACCGTTTCTACAGCCTCATACGGCCTGAGCCGGAGTATTACAGTTACTGGAATACCCGGGTGCACGGCCTTACCTTGGAGGATACTGCGGATGCGCCGGTATTCCCCTATGTGTGGGAGAAGGTGGCTCCGCTGATAGAAGGGCTGCCGCTGGTGGCCCACAACAGTCCGTTCGATGAGAGCTGCCTGCGGGCGGTATTCCAGGTGTACCGCATGGATTACCAGGAGTATGTTTTTCATTGTACCTGCAGGGCTTCCCGCCGTGTTTTCGGATCGCAGCTACCGAATCATCAGCTTCAGACCGTTGCAGCCCGCTGCGGCTACGACCTCACGCACCATCATCATGCCCTGGCTGATGCGGAGGCCTGCGCCGCCATTGCTAAGATGATTTTGTAAAAGTGTTTGATAGTTATAGATATTGCGAGGTGAGCCAAAGGCGGAGTACGGGGTCGGCTATTACGGTACGGCCGTCTATTTTATCAATGAGTTCTTTGTCTGTTAAACTTTTCTGGATACGGGCGATGTTGGATTTGGAGCCGAGGTCGAAACGGTCTGTGACTTCCTTGTGTCCGAAGCCGGAATGGATGCCGGAGCAGACTGCCTTGAGGAAGTTCATCTGGTAGGATGAAAGAGATTCTGTCTGCTGGGTGAATAGAGAGGAGCATTGGTTGAGGAGTTCTTCGACAGCGTTTTTCAAATTTTGTTCCGTCGCATTGCTGTCAGTCTGCAGCAGGACGTTCCATGCGAGCTGCTGGACGTAGGAAGAGTGATTGTCTACGGTGCTGCAGATCTTTTCGGCAAGTTCCGCTGTAATGAATTTCCCCTTTGAGGCGAATCTGGACTGTATGAACGGAATCCATTCACCGGTCGGAATGGGCTTCAGGTAGAATGTGTCTCCGAACATGTAGAACGGCATGCGCCTGCTTTGAAAGATGTTCTCCATCATGTGCTTTTTACTTCCGAAGAGGCAGTATGAGGTGGACTGCTGGTGCTGCCATGAGCCGCGCAGGCGTTTCTGGACGGTGAGCGAATCGGGGAATTCTCCTATCTGTTGGAATTCGTCTATGCAGATGACGATGTGCGCTCGCTTTTCCCGGGCTATTTTTTCCGGAAGGGACAATATAGTTTCCGGCTCGATGTCCTTGGGCTTTATTCCCAAGGATATTGAGAATTCCTTGGCAGACTCCAGTGCATGCTCGATTCTTGACGAGGTTCCTCGCAGTACAGAGGTGGCGAAGCGGGTATAGAAATCGTATTCGTTCCTGCAGTCATAAATGTCCATGTAAATGGTTTTTATGCTGGGAACTGTAATCGAGGAACATACTTTTTTAACCAAGGACGTTTTACCTATGCGCCTTGGTGATATAAGAATCGTATTTACTCCGTTCTCAAAGTTAGACTTGATTCTTTTGGTCTCCTGTGTCCTATCGGTAAAATTGTCACCTTCTACAGATACTCCAAATACGAATGTTTTTTCCATAAATCATTGTTTTGCCGACAAATGTAGTGAAAATTGTGAAAGTTCACAATTTTGTGGACCACAAAGTTGTGAACTTTTTTAAACGGGCTGCCGGCTACACTATCCGGTCGCCGCAGAAGGCCTTGCGCCCGCACTTGCGGCAGTGGGTGCCCATCCAGACGCGGTCGAACTGGTCGATGGCTGATTCAACAAGAGTGGGGTTGTTGGTGAGGATGCCGGCCTCAAAGTTGCGGCGCAGACTGCTTTTCATGCCTATGCCGGCACCGGTGAGGTTGGCGGAGCCGATGTAGGCGGTTTCGAGGTCGAAAATCATCAGCTTGAAGTGGACTCTGGGGCAGAGGGCGCGTTCTAGGCCGGTGGCCAGCTCCGGATATCGGTCGAAGTCTTCCCGGAAAGCCGGTCCCGGCTCTTTGGCATGGATGAGGCGTATCTCCACGCCTTTACGTATCAGGCCGGCCAGGACAGCCAGAAGAGGTACAGCCTGCTTCCCACGGGCTACATACAGGTCCTTGATGTCTGCCGTGCCTATCCATAACTGACGCTTGACGAGCGGTATGCGCTGGATGACCTCGGTGTAGTGGGCGTCATCGGCGATATATTTCGTAAACTGCTCCATGTCTTCTATAACTTATCCAAAATACAGTTTTTCAATAAAGGCAGCCGAAGAGCCATAGCGGGATTCTATTGCCGTTGCCGATTTCTATGTCATCGATGGCCAGATAACTGTCGGGCAGACCGGCTATCTGATCGAATGTTTTTTGCGGACCGCCTACCTCGAAGATGTATCTGCCGTCGGCTAAAAAGTCACCCTGTTTAGGTATAAGCAGATCGGTTACGGCTCCGGCTTGATTGGCAAAGAAGGTCTCCCTCTGCGTTCCCTTGGATACCCTGCTTCCTAAGGCATTCATCAGGTTGGTGTTGTTGAGGTATATTTTTTTTGGACCGGTAAGGTGCTTGTAATCTTTGGGCTTATCAGTCAGCAGCCATAGCAGGGCGGCTCTGTCCAGCCAGTAAAGCATCTTCAAGGTCTGGTCGCGGGTGGATTCAAGGCTGGCTGCCAGTTTGTTGATGTTCGGCTCCAGAGGGACATTCTCTGCAACAACCATCAGCAGTTTCTTTATCTTCTGCCTGGTGGAGTAAGTAATGGTTTCCTCCACTGCCGTGATATCGCTGTCGATGACCAGTTGGACAACCTCTCCAATACGCATCAGGTAGTCTCTTCCGGCCTCTTTGTAATAGGGATAGTATCCTTCATTGAGATATTGTTCAAAGTATTTGACTATTTTTATTCCGGCAGATGTGATATCCATGGCGTAGCTGACATGATTATTGAGCATCTCTTCGAGAGTCATGGACGGTAAGGAGATAATCCCCTCGTATTCCAGATATTCTCTAAACGAAAGGCCATGCAGGGTGTACAGGGACTGGCGGCGCGAAAGATCGCTCTTGGAGTTGTCGATAGCCAGCATCGCCGAGCCTGTGTAGACTATGTTGAGGCCGGGATAGTTGTCATACAGATTTTTGAGGAGCACTGTCCAGTTCCGGTATTTATGGACTTCGTCGAGGTAGATGCGGGTGACGCCGCGTGTATATAAAAATTCCACCAGGTCCTCTGCGCTGTGGGTCTGAAACCACATGTTGTCCAAAGAGGCATAGAACACCTCGTCCAGATTATTGCCGGCAGTCTCCTTGATGTGCTGCAGCAGCATGGTCGTTTTTCCGACGCCGCGTGCACCTTTAATGCCCAGCAGCCGGGCATCCCAGTTTATTTGCCCGTGGAGGTATCTTTTGAATCTTAGATCCGTCGCGGCCAGTTTTCTGTGGAAGGTGTTCAGGAGTGGTTGAATGTCTGTATAGTCCATGAGGTTTTATTGTTTTACGTTTATGTGCAGCAAATATACAAAACACTTTTATAAAAGCGAAATTTTACTCAAAAAGCACTTCTGTAAAAGTGTTTAAAGACTGTCGGGCAGTTTCCGGTATGCCCTGCATTAATCAAGATGAAATCTATTATTTCAGCAGGCAAAGTTGAAAGACAATGGAACAGCAGTCAGTAAAATGTCCCCGAATTTCCCTATCTTTACCGCCCGAAAAAACATACATAATATGAGCAGAAACGAGATGTCATCGAGGGAGGCCAAGTTAGAGGCTTTCGGCCGCCTTCTGGATATAATGGATGAGCTCAGGGAGAAATGCCCCTGGGACCACAAGCAGACCACCGAGTCGCTGCGTCCTCAGACGATTGAGGAGACTTACGAGTTGAGCGACGCCATCCTCCGCGGGGAGGGTAGGGAGGTATCCAAGGAACTGGGCGACGTGCTCCTGCACATCGTCTTCTATGCCAAGATTGCCTCGGAAAAGGGCGAATACGATATCGTGGACGTGATCAACCGTCTGTGTGACAAACTGATCTACCGCCATCCGCACGTTTTCGGCGAGGTCCATGTGGACGGGGCCGACCAGGTGGTGCAGAACTGGGAGGAACTCAAGACCAAGGAAAAGGACGGGAACAAGCGGGTGCTCTCGGGAGTGCCTGTCTCCTTGCCGCCGCTGCTCAAGGCCTACCGCATGCAGGACAAGGCCCGCGCCGTGGGTTTCGACTGGGAGGAGCGTTCCCAGGTCTGGGACAAGGTGGCCGAGGAGCTCGGGGAGTTCCGCGAGGAGCTGGGCCGGATGGACAAGTCGGACCCTGAGTCGGTGAAAAGGGCCGAGGGCGAGCTCGGTGATTTCCTCTTCTCTATAGTGAATGCTGCCCGTCTGTACGACCTGAATCCCGACACGGCACTGGAGATGACCTGCGCCAAGTTCCGCCGCCGCTTCACTTATCTCGAGGAGCACACTATCCGTCAGGGCAAGTCTCTGAAGGACATGACACTGGCGGAGATGGACGCTATCTGGGACGAGGCTAAGGCCCTGGAGAAAAATTCTGAGGACAATGCCGGAAAATAGTCCTGCCTGGCTCGAGCGCACCGCCATGCTCGTGGGCGGGGAGGCCCTGCTGGCCCTGAAAAGGGCGACCGTAGTTGTCGCCGGTCTGGGCGGGGTAGGGGCATACGCTGCGGAGATGACGGCCCGCGCCGGGGTAGGGCGGATGATAATCATAGACTCGGACAAAGTTTCGGAGAGCAACCGGAACCGGCAGCTGCTGGCACTCTGCTCGACCGTAGGACGGCCCAAGACTGAGGTTATGTCGGAAAGGCTTCTGGACATCAATCCGGAATTGCAGATAATCAAGGTGGAAGAATACCTTACCGAGGACAATGTGGCGGCGCTCATTGAGCGTTCCTGCGCCGAGGCGGGGGTTGCCCGCCCGGATTTTCTCATCGATGCGATTGATACCCTTGCCCCTAAGATTGCCCTTATCGCCCATTGCGTCCACAGCGGTATCCCACTTGTCTCCTCGATGGGAGCCGGAGCCAAATTCGATGCCACGAAAGTCCGTCTGACCGACCTCTCGAAGTCCTACAACTGCCCTCTGGCCTTCATTCTCCGGAAGAAACTCCGCAAGATAGGCATCAGCAAGGGCTTCCCCGTGGTGTTCTCGGAGGAACTGCCCGATCGTGACGCCATTGTCCCTACGGAGGGCGAGCGCAACAAGAAGTCACAGGTAGGGACCATTTCCTACATCCCCGCCGTCTTCGGCTGTGTCTGCGCCCAGGCGGCCCTGACTCATCTCTGCCGCAGAAATGACTGAAGTCCGTTGAAGGTGTGAAAAATGCTGCATAAATGCGGCCGGGGTATCGGAAATTTTCGTAACTTGGCAAAGTTTTTACCACTAACCGTATTTAAGCAACATTTTAGGATATGAAACGGATTTTTACTGTATTGTCCTGTGTGCTTCTCGCCTCGGCGGCCCTGTCGGCCCAGACCTGGAGGCAGTACGAGGCCGCAGCGGCTGACCAGGCCTATCTGAATGCTGACTGTGTGGTTCTGCTGGACAGCACCTCGGTCAGCGTGGAGCCCACAGGCCAGGGCTCGTTTGCAGTATGCAGGGCTGTCAGGGTGCAGACTCCCAAGGGGGCTCTGGCCAACAGGGTCATAAAGTATGACTATGACCCGCTCACGGCTTTTGCGGAGTTCAAGTACGTGACGGTCTACCGGGCCGACGGTACTGTGGAGAACCTGGATGTGTCCCAGGCTCTGGACTATGTGGCTCCCGCCAGGGCCATCTATTGGGGTGCCCGGCAGATAATGATAGAGGTAGGAGCTCTGAAACCCGGGGACATAGTGGAGTATGAGATAGCCAAGAAGGGATTTACCTATGCCCTGCTGGCCTCGGAAGGCGAGTATGCCGGTGCCGGAACGGGGGCTCAGGTCTCCGCGGTGAATGGCGGAGGCCGGTCTGCTGCTGCGGAGGAGGATGATTCGCGTTTTATCCCGCCGATGAGAGGGCAGTTCTATGACATCGTGCCTTTCTGGTGCGCGGATCCCACTGTGCGCAAGGTTTATATGGTGTCTTTCCCGATGGAGAAGGACGTGCAGTTCCAGTTCTATCAGGGGGAGTGCACTTCCTCGATGAGGTTTGAGGACGGCCGCAAGGTCTACAAGTTTGCGGCAAGTGACGTGATGCCCTTTACCCGTGAGCCGAATATGGTGGACCTCTACGACGCGGCTCCCAAGCTGATGATGTCCACCACTCCCAACTGGGTGGAGAAGTCTCTTTGGTTCAATAAAGTGAACGAGGACTACGGTAGTTTCGACGCCTACGCTCCCGCTCAGAAGAAGGTGGACGAGCTGATCCGCGGCAAGGAGACCGAGATGGAGAAGATAGCCGTGCTGACCCACTGGGTGGCCGACAACATCCGCTACTCCGGCATCACCATGGGCAAGGGCGAGGGCTACACCCTGCACAATACTGAAATGAACTACACCGACCGCTGCGGTGTCTGCAAGGATATAGCGGGTACTCTGATATCCTTCCTGCGGATGGCCGGATTCGAGGCATATCCTGCAATGACGATGGCCGGCAGCCGCGTAGAGAGCATCCCCGCCGACCATTTCAACCACTGCGTGGCTGTAGTGAAACTTTCCAACGGCACCTACATGCCTCTCGACCCGACCTGGGTGCCCTTCACCCGCGAACTCTGGAGCAGCGCCGAGCAGCAGCAGAACTATCTGCCCGGAGTTCCCGAAGGCTCGGATCTCTGCCTGACCCCGCTCTCCGCTCCCGAGAACCATTATTTCCGCATCAAGGCCGAAAATACCATAGATGAGAACGGAACCCTCAAGGGCACTCTCACCGTGTCAGCTGAGGGACAGAGCGACAGGGGTATCCGCAGCATCTTCACCACAGGTTTCCAGAGCGAGTGGCGCAACAACATGGAGCGTCAGCTGCTCAATGTCTCGCCCAAGGCCCGCCTTGTCAGCGTGAACTACGGCAGGAACCCCAAGGACTATCAGGCGGCCCCCATCAGCATAACCTTCCGCTATGAGATTCCCGACTATGCAGTGGTGGGCGACGGGGTGATGCTCTTCCGTCCCATCGCCATGAACAATGTCTATAACAATGTCCGCTCCTATCTGAGGATCAATACCTCCGTAGAGGAGCGCCAGTACGGCTTCAAGGACGGCTGCTCCCGTCTGGTAGAGCTGGACGAGACCATCCGTATCCCTGACGGCTACACTATGGTGACCGCTCCCAAGGCAGATGAGATGCAGGGCAGCGGAGCCGACTTCAGCGGTTCTCTCTCTCAGGAGGGAAATGAGGTGGTTCTCCACAACACTCTCGCTCTCAAGAAGAGAGTCTACGAGCCTGCCGACTGGGACAGCTTCCGCAACGCGGTCAATGCCCACAAGGCATACGGTGAATATGTCGTTATTAAAAAGTAAATCCGGGTTATGAAAAATATCTTAGCAAAAATACTGATGCCCGCCGCGCTCATCCTGTCGGCGGTACTGACAGCCGCTGCAGCACCCAAGAATGAGGCGCAGTTCGACAAGCTGGTCAAGACCTATACCCTCAATCCCGACGGCAGTCAGGAACTCAGGGTGCAGAAACAGCTGACAATCTATACTCACGCTGCGATGAACAGCCTCTACGGCGAGACATTCATCGTCTATGATCCTGCTTATCAGCAGTTGAAGATCAACGAGTCCTACACCCGCCAGGTGGACGGCTCTATAGTGACCACCCCGGCCAACGCATTTGTGGAGGTACTGCCCTCAGCCGCGGCCAATGCTCCGGCATACAACGGTCTGAAGGAGATGGTGGTGGTGCATACCGGCCTGGAGCTGGGCGCCACCATATATCTGGACTATACGGTCACAACTGACGCCGGTGCGCTGCCCGCCCTGGACATATTCGAGCAGGTGGAGGAACTCTCTCCTATAAAGGAATATGTACTTTCAGTGAAGGTGCCCTCCGGAACACCTCTTCATTACGCTCTGCTTAATGGCAGCGCCAAGCCGTCTGTGAGCGAGGCAAACGGGGTTAGAACGGTAAAATGGACTCTCCGCAATGTCAGGCCCCGTCCCCGTTATCTGGCAGTATCCGCTCCCGCCGGCAATGTGCAGGCATTGGCAGTAACAACCTTTGACTCGCAGCAGGCCGTGGCCGATGTCATCAAGTCTCAGCTGTACAGCCCGGAGGATGAGGCGGTAAAGGCTCTGCTGGCTTCCCTGAACGAGGGCCCCGCCGACAGACGTTCCACGGTGGACAAGATACATGAGTATCTCTCCACCGGCCTGGCGCAGAACCGTCTCACCCTGGCACAGACAGGCTATAAGGTACGTCCCGCAGCGGATGTGATCCGCAGTGCTTATGCCACTGATGCGGAGAGAACCCTTCTGGCTGCCGCCCTTCTGCAGGCTGCCGGTCAGGATTCAGAGGTGACTCTCGCATTCCCCAGGACATCCGATCCTGCCGCTGCCGGACTGGCGTCCCTGCAGAACATCATGGCTGCCGGACTTGTGGACCGTGCGGATGAGGCTACGGCCGATATTGCCGGATATCTCAACATCATAGGACTGGACGGACAGCCGGCGGAAGTGGCCGCGCCCGACCGTAAAGTCGATGTGGAAAGCACCCTCTCCGTCTCAGCCTCCGAAGCTGCTTCTGTCGCCGAGGGCATCTATTCCTTTACGCTTCCTGAGGCCCGTTCCGGCTGGCTGGGCAGTGTGTACGCCTCCACTACCTCCAACACCACCCGTCCCGTCAACCTCCTGCTGCCTTACCTGGCTGACGAGACCTACACCTGCACCCTTGACGTACAGGACGGCCTCAAAGCCGTCGCACTGCCGGAGAGCATGAACCTGGATACCCCCGTCGGCTCACTCAAAGTGACTGTCGCCGAGGTGGATGGAAAGACTGTCATTACCCGTAGTCTGAAGCTCGTGCAGCAGCTGATCACCCCCGCTCTCTATCCCCAGTACTACCGTCTCATGAGCGAGTGGTATACATTGTGCACCACACCTCTTATCTTCAGCGCTGAGTAGTATGAAGCTGAGGGATATAGCGGCAGCCGTACAGGGCGAGGTAATCTGCGGAGCGGACCGTCTGGACGAGAATGTGGACTATGCCTTCGCCTCTGACCTGATGAGTGACGTGCTGACTATCAAGACCGATGACTTCCTGCTGATTACCGGACTGGCCAACGTGCAGTCAGTCCGGACAGCAGAGATGTCGGACGTGGAATACATCCTCTTCGTGCGCGGCAAGGCCGTTACGGAGGAGATGACCGCCCTGGCCGAGGACAACGGCATGGTGGTGATACGTACAGACTATTCGATGTTCAAGACTTCCGGCATTCTCTACGGGGCCGGACTCAAGCCGGTGTACTGATATGAGGCTGGAGTACGACGTGGCGGCGGGCGACTTCACCCGCGCGGGCAATGCCTCCTCGGCTATCAAGAAGGCCCTCAAGCAGCTGGGAGTGTCTCCGGCTGTGATCAAAAGGGTGGTGGTGGCTGTATATGAGGCGGAGGTAAATATCGTGGCGCACTCCTACGGCGGACACATTACCGCCGACATAGCTCCGGAAGGCATCAGCGTAGTCCTGGCCGATACGGGCCCGGGTATCCCGGATGTGGAGAAAGCGATGCAGAAGGGATTCTCCACCGCCTCCAAGGAGGTGAGGGAGATGGGGTTCGGGGCCGGAATGGGACTTCCGAATATCCAGGAGAATGCCGATGACCTGAAGATTGAGACCGGGGTGGGCAGGGGCACGACCCTGAGCATCTACATTAAGTTCTAAAAGCGTAGGGATATGGAACACAATACTTTTCACAAGGCACTGGAGATTCAGCGGGAACTGTGCATCGGCTGTTCTCACTGTATCAAGGTATGCCCTACGGAGGCCCTGAGGGTATCCGGCGGCAAGGCCATGCTTTACGCGGACTGGTGCATCGACTGCGGCAGGTGCTTCAGAATATGTCCAAGCCGCGCCATCCGGGTGGTGGACGATGACTTCGAGAATATATTTTCCTATAAATACAGGGTCCTGCTGGTTCCTGCCGTGTTCTATGCCCAGTTTGAGAAACGAATCCCGAGGAGAGTGATCAACGATATTCTCGGAGACATGGGCTTCTCGGAGGTGTGCACCGTGGAGCAGTGTGCGGATACCCTGGTGGATGAGATCAACGACTATGTCCGCAAGGCAGAGGAAAAACCGGTGGTGTCCTCCTTCTGCCCGGCGGTTATCCGCCTGATACAGGTGCGCTTCCCCTCGCTTATAGACCGTATAATGCTCCTGCTGCCTCCCATAGAGGTGACGGCGCAGTACTATGTGCGTAAATGGAAGATGAACGGAGGCGATCCGTCGGACCTGGGGGTGTTCTACCTGACCCCGTGTATCGCCAAGATAGCTGCCGTCAAGTCTCCGGTCGGAGGATACGAGTCGCCCATAAGCGGAGTGATCAATATGGACTATGTCTACAACAAGGTCCTGCTGGCCTACAAGAACAGGAAATATCCCGAGGAGGGGTGCGGCAAGGAGGCTGTCAATGATGCTGTCTCGTCCAAGGGGCTGCTCTGGCCTCTGACCGGGGGCGAAGCCTCGCAGATAGAGGGACGTGCCCTCTCCATCGACGGCATGAGCAATGTCATAGAGTTCCTTGAGAAGCTGGAGGACGAGGAGATAGAGGAACCTATCGACTATCTGGAACTCAGGGGCTGCGACGAGTCCTGCCCGGGAGGTATCCTGGTGCAGGGCAACCGCTTCCTGGTGGCGGACAATCTGAGGAATATGGCCTCGGAGGCATCGGATACCCACCGCCTGTCGGAGGAGTACAAGCAGTTCTGCTCGGCCTACATCAAGATGGATGCGGTGGAGCCCCGCTCCATGGTCAAGTATGACAAGGATATAAACGTGGCTATCAAGAAGATGGAAATGGCGGGCATGTTGAGGAAAATACTGCCGGACATCGACTGCGGAGCCTGCGGGGCGCCCAGTTGCGAGGCCCTGGCGGCAGATATCGTCCGGGACGATGCCTCCCTGAACAACTGCATCTTCATGCAGGCCCGTTTCGAGAAGGAAGGCTCTCTTCAGGTATCGGAGGCTATAGACCTGATGGAGCAGGTATGGGGCAAAGACAGGTTTGTCAATAAGGAAAAATCTAAAGCAGAATAGAATCATGACTGTTAGAGAAATTGCAGAGAAACTGAATCTTAAGGTATTCTCGGGAGCTTCCGGCCTGGACCGCGAAGTGACGGGAGGCTATGTGTCGGACCTGTTGTCCGATGTGATGGGCTTCGCCAAGGACGGCTCGGTCTGGGTGACCCTGCAGACGCATAAGAACGTGATGGCCATCGCTACTCTCAAGGAACTGGCGGCGGTTATCATAGTAAAGGGCTTCGAGCCGGAGGAAGATGCCAGGGAAGTCTCCGAAGAGGAGGGTATCCCCATTCTCGGTTCCGGTGAGCAGACATTCGAACTGGCCGGCCGGATATACAACCTTTTGAGCAGGGGGTGAGGTCATGAACCGTTTCAGGGCCGATCTGCACAACCATACTCTGTTGTCCCCATGCGGGGACATTGAGATGACGCCTGGCTTTATCGTGCGGACAGCTCTGAGAAAGGGATACGATATAATCGGGATTACAGACCACAATACGACTGTCCAGGCGAGGGAGATCCGGCGGATGGTGGGAGAGGGGGAACCCTACATTCTCTGCGGGGCGGAGATCACCACCCGGGAGGAAGTGCACTGCCTGGCCTTCGCGGACAGCGGGGAGAGCCTGGATGCCCTTCAGAATTTCCTGGACGACAGTCTCCCGAAGATACCGAACGACGAGGAGGTCTTCGGGTACCAGCTGGCTGTCAACGGGGCCGAGGAGGTGATTTACGAGGCGCCTTACCTGCTGATTTCAGCCATAGACCGGAGCATAGAGGAGGTGGCCGCCTTCGTGAACTCGATAGGGGGGATTTTCATTCCGGCCCATATCGACAAGCCGCAGAACTCGGTAATATCCCAGCTGGGATTCGTCCCTCCGGACCTGCCTTTCGATGCCCTGGAGATATCGGCCCGCTGCGACCTGGACGGACTGCTGGCCCGGAATCCCTACCTCAAAAAGCTGGGCCCGGCCTTTATCCGTTCCTCCGACGCCCATTACCCCGAGGATTTCTGCCGGGCCGTCACCTGCTTCAATATGCCCTGCCGTGACTTCGAAGAGATACGGAAGGCCCTCCACGGTGAGGACGGAAGGAGCGTGGAGCCGGGATAAATGATTGTTTGACCTGAAATTTACCTGAAAGATGAATGACCTTTCCATGCACATCCTGGACATAGTCCAGAACTCCATCAGCGCCGGAGCCACCCGGGTCAGCCTGACCGTAGACGAGAATCCGGCCGCAGACCTGCTGACCATTGTCATAGGAGACAACGGGCGGGGGATGACTCCCGAGCAGGTGAGCCGCCTCTCCGACCCGTTCTTCACCTCCCGTACTACCCGGAAGGTGGGGATGGGCATACCTCTGCTCAAGCAGTCCGCGGAGCAGAGCGGGGGAGAGGTCAGGATAACCTCGGAACCCGGGCGGGGGACGGAGGTGACAGCGGTTTTCGGCTATTCCGATATCGATCGCCCTCCGCTCGGGGATGTCGCTAATGCTCTGATGATTACCGCCTCGTCCAATCCCCGGATGGACTTTCTTTTCACCTACCGCTACAATGGGGAGGAGTATGTCCTGGATACGGCGGACGTCAAGGAAATATTCGGGGAGGATGCGTTCTCCAACTTAACAATCGTAAAAAATATTGAAGAAATGCTTAAAGAAAATATTGAGGAGGTTAGGAACTCTTAAATATTTTCATAAATTTGCATACCCCAACACTAATTTGTTAACCAAACTAACTGTATGAGTAAGATTAAGTCTCTTGACGAACTGCGTCAAATGAAGGCCCGACTTGAGAGCCAGATGGATATCCGGGAGAAGAGCAATAATCCCGAGGCTCTTGTCCAGATACGGGTCGCCATGGCTACCTGCGGTATAGCGGCCGGAGCCCGCGTCGTGATGAACGCCATCATCGACCGCGTGGAGAGAGATAAGCTGCCGGTGATTGTAACTCAGGGCGGATGCATGGGATACTGCTATGCCGAACCTACAATCGAAGTGAAGCGTCCGGGTGAGGAACCGGTCGTCTTCGGTCACGTCAGTACGGACAAGGCCATGGAGATCATCGACAAGTATGTTCTCCACGGCGAACTCGTGGACGGTATTCTACCAGTCAATTATCAAACAATCGAGAAAAATTAGCCTGCCATGCCGAACTACAAAATGAGTTTACTGTGCTGCGGAGGTACGGGCTGCCGTGCGTCCGAGAGCGTGAGGATCGTCGAGAGGCTGAGGGAGGAGATTGCCGCCGCAGGGATGGACAACGACGTGCAGGTGGTGGTGACCGGCTGCTTCGGTTTCTGCGAACAGGGTCCTATCGTCAAGGTGATACCTGACAACACTTTCTACACCAATGTCAAGCCTGAGGATGCCGAGGAGATCGTCAAGGAGCATGTGGTCAAGGGCCGCAAGGTCACCCGCCTGCTCTATGAGGACCCCGACACCCAGAAGCACATCAGCGACTCGAAGCACATGGGCTTCTATCAGAAGCAGCTCCGTATCGCTCTGCGTAACTGCGGATTCATCAATCCCGAGAATATCGACGAATATATTGCCCGGGACGGCTACGAGGCTCTGGCCAAGGTGCTGCAGGGCACTCCCCAGGAGGCCATAGAGACCGTCAAGAAGTCCGGTCTGAGAGGACGTGGCGGCGGAGGATTCCCTACCGGCCTGAAATGGGAGATAGCCTCCAAGAGTCCAGGCAAGGAAAAATACGTGGTCTGCAACGCCGACGAGGGCGACCCCGGAGCGTTCATGGACCGCTCTATTCTCGAGAGCGACCCCAACTCGGTCATCGAGGCCATGGCCATCTGCGGTTACTGTATCGGGGCCTCGAAAGGTCTGGTGTACATCCGCGCCGAATACCCCCTGGCCGTCAAGCGTCTGCAGATAGCCATGAAGCAGGCCCGCGACTACGGTCTGCTGGGAGACGATATCCTCGGTTCGGGATTCAATTTCGACATAGAGATCCGCTACGGAGCTGGAGCCTTCGTCTGCGGTGAGGAGACCGCCCTGATTCACTCTATGGAGGGCAAGAGGGGCGAGCCTACCGTGAAGCCTCCTTTCCCCGCAGTCAGCGGATATCTCGGAAAGCCTACCAATGTCAACAACGTGGAGACCTTCGCCAACATCCCCGTAATCTTCCTCAAGGGCCCCGAGTGGTTCGCTTCCATCGGTACCGAGAAGTCCAAGGGAACCAAGGTGTTCGCCCTGGCCGGAAAGATCAACAACGTGGGCCTTATCGAGGTGCCCATGGGTACGACCCTCCGCGAGGTCATCTACGACATCGGAGGCGGTATCAAGGGCGGCAAGGAGTTCAAGGCCGTCCAGACAGGAGGCCCCTCCGGCGGCTGCCTTACCAAGAAACATCTCGACACACCTATCGATTACGATAACCTTACCGCCGCCGGCTCGATGATGGGCTCGGGAGGTATGATCGTCATGGACGAGGACGACTGCATGGTGTCAGTGGCCAAGTTCTACCTCCAGTTCACCGTGGACGAGTCCTGCGGAAAATGCGCCCCCTGCCGCATCGGCAACAAGCGTCTCGAGGAGATTCTCGACAAGATCACCAAGGGCAAGGGCACGATGGAGGACCTGGACTACCTCAAGAACCTCAGCAAGGTCATCAAGGATACCGCCCTCTGCGGTCTCGGCCAGACATCCCCCAATCCCGTGCTCTCCACCCTTGACAACTTCTACGACGAGTACGTGGCCCACATCGTGGACAAGCGCTGTCCTGCCCACAAGTGCCGTGCCCTCAGGGTCTACGCCATAGATCCTGACCGGTGCAAGGGCTGTACGGCCTGCGCCAGGGCATGTCCTGCCGGAGCCATCAAGGGCGAGGTCAAGCAGGCTCATGTCATCGACACGGAGAAGTGTATCCGCTGCGGTGCATGTCTGGAGAAATGTAAATTCAATGCGGTAACCGTTCAATAATCGTAACTGAGATGGATAAAATAAAACTTACTATAGACAACAGAGAGGTCGAGGTTGAAAACGGGACGACGATATTCCAGGCCGCCAGGCAGATGGGAATAGACATCCCGGCTCTCTGCTACATGAAACTGGATAACCTCGGAGTAGAGAACCGTCCGGGCGGCTGCCGCATCTGCGTGGTGGAGGTCGAGGGCCGCAGGAACCTGGCTCCATCCTGCTCGACGGTCTGCACCCCCGGCATGGTGGTGCACACCCATACTATGAGAGTCATCAATGCCCGCAGGACCGTCCTCGAGCTGATTCTCTCTGATCACCCCAAGGATTGCCTGGTCTGCCCCAAGAACGGCCGCTGCGAACTGCAGGACCTGGCCGCCCGTCTGGGCATCAGGGAGATACATTCCGTGGAGAATGCGGCTGTATCCACCTATAAGAAAGACACGTCGCCTTCCCTCAAGAGGGATATGGACAAATGCGTGATGTGCCGCCGCTGCGAGACCATGTGCAACGACGTGCAGAGCGTGGGCGCCCTGAGCGCCGTGAACCGCGGCTTCATGGCTGTGGTCGCTCCCGCCTTCGAGCAGAGGCTGGTGGACAGCAACTGTACCTTCTGCGGCCAGTGCGTCGCAGTCTGCCCCACGGGAGCCCTGACCGAGGTGGACAACACCGGCAAGATTATCCAGGCCCTGATGGACCCTACCAAGAAAGTCATCGTGCAGACCGCTCCCGCGGTACGCGCCGCCCTTGGGGAGGAGTTCGGCATGGAGCCGGGAACCCTGGTTACGGGCAAGATGGTTGCGGCCCTGCGCCGTCTGGGTTTCGATGAGGTCTTTGACACTGACTTTGCCGCCGACCTGACCATCATGGAGGAAGGCTCTGAGCTTCTGGACCGTCTGGGACGTTATCTGAAGGGTGACAAGGATGTGAAACTGCCTATACTGACATCCTGCTGCCCGGCCTGGGTCAATTTCTTTGAGCACAACTATCCCGACATGCTGGACGTGCCTTCATCCGCGAAGTCTCCCCAGCAGATGTTCGGAGCCATCGCCAAGAGCTATTTCGCCGACAAGATTGGAGTGGACCGCAAGGACCTCGTGGTAGTGTCGGTAATGCCGTGTCTGGCGAAGAAATACGAGTGCCAGAGGGACGAGTTCAAGGTGGACGGAAATCCTGATGTGGACTATTCCATCTCCACCCGCGAGCTCGCATCCCTGATCAAGTCCGCCAATATCGACTTCCTGTCGCTTCCCGACGAGGACTTCGATGCTCCTCTGGGCGAGTCCACCGGAGCGGCAGTCATCTTCGGAGCCACCGGAGGAGTGATTGAGGCCGCAGTCCGTACCGCATACGAGCTGCATACCGGCAAGAAACTGGAGCGCATAGACTTCAACGAGCTGCGCGGCCTCGAGGGCATCCGTCACGCCACCATCGATTTCGACGGACTGCCCGTAAACATCGGTATCGCCCACACCCTGGGCAATGCCCGCAAGCTGCTCGACGGTATCCGCGCCGGCATGTATAATTTCCATGCGATCGAGATCATGGCCTGCCCCGGAGGATGCATCGGCGGTGCCGGACAGCCCTTCCATCACGGGGACAGCAGTGTGATCAAGGCCCGCATGGACGCCATCTACCGCGAGGACGCCGGCAAGGCCCTCCGCAAGTCGCACGAGAATCCCTACATCATCAAACTGTATGAGGAGTTCCTCGGCAAGCCGCTCAGCGAGAAGGCCCACCACCTGCTGCATACTCATTATTTTGACAAACACGATTAATTCCTAGAGACATCAGTTATGGACAAGATAGAATTGAACAAATGTCAGAAAGACAAGATCGCCGAGATCTGCGCCGAGTTCCATAATTCTCCCGGTGAGCTGATCAATGTCCTGCACAAGACCCAGGGACACTTCGGCTATCTGCCCGAGGAGGTGCAGCGCGAGATAGCCCGCTGCCTCCATATCCCCGTGGCCAAAGTCTACGGAGTGGTTACATTCTACTCCTTCTTCACCATGCAGCCCAAGGGCCGTCACTCCATCTCGGTGTGCATGGGCACGGCCTGCTATGTCCGCGGAGCGGAGGGTGTCCTGGAGGAGATCAAGAAGGAGCTCAAAATCGACGTGGGCGGTGTCACCCCCGACGGGAAGTTCTCCCTGGAGTGCCTGCGCTGCGTGGGCGCCTGCGGTCTGGCCCCGGTGATGCTCGTGGACGAGAAGGTCTACGGCCGTCTGGAACCCAAGCAGATCAAGGGCATCCTCGCCCAGTACGAATAAAAGTTATTCCCTATTGAGTTGATTCCACGGGCGGATTCGTTTCGGCGGACCGCCCTTTTTATTTTGGTATTTTATTGTATCTTTGCAGGTCAATTGAAATCAGTATATGAGCGAATACCCTTTAACAGAGAAATTACAGGAACTGAAGAAAAAATACGAGGCTCTCTCGGAGCAGCTCTCGGGGTCTGACGTGATGTCGGACATGAAGAAGTACATCCAGCTCAACCGCGAATACAAGGAACTGGAGCCTATCGTGGCTGCCGGCGACAAGTACATCAGGATGGTTTCCGACCTGGAGGGGGCCAAGGAGATTCTCTCCAAGGAAAAGGATGAGGACCTCCGCGAGCTGGCCAAGGAGGAGGTGTCCTCAATAGAGGGGCAGCTGCCCGGCATGGAGGAGGAGATCAAGCTCCTGCTCATCCCCAAGGATCCTCAGGATGAGAAAAATGCTATAGTGGAGATCCGCGGCGGTACAGGAGGGGACGAGGCGGCAATCTTCGCCGGGGACCTTTTCCGCATGTATGCCAAGTACTGCGAGCGCAAGGGATGGAAGCTCGAGATCAACAGTCAGTCCGAGGGCGCTGCCGGCGGATACAAGGAAGTCATCTTTAAGGTGTCCGGCCAGGGCGTCTACGGTACGCTGAAGTATGAGAGCGGAGTGCACCGCGTGCAGCGCGTGCCCCAGACCGAGACTCAGGGCAGGGTACATACCTCGGCCGCTTCGGTGGTGGTGCTGCCTGAGGCCGACGAGTTCGACGTGGAGATCAACATGAACGATATACGCAAGGATACTTTCTGCTCGTCAGGACCTGGAGGCCAGTCGGTGAACACTACCTATTCGGCCATCCGTCTGACCCACATCCCCACCGGTATCGTGGTGCAGTGCCAGGACGAGAAGTCCCAGCTCAAGAACTTTGACAAGGCTCTGGCCGAGCTGCGTACCCGTATCTACAACATGGAGTACGAGAAGTATCTCAACGAGATGTCCAAGAAGCGCAAGACCATGGTCTCCACGGGTGACCGCTCCGCCAAGATCCGCACCTACAACTACCCCCAGTCCCGCGTGACCGACCACCGCATCAACTACACGATGTACAACCTGCCCGTCTTCATGGACGGCGACATCCAGGAGGTCATCGACCAGCTGACCATAGCCGAGAACGCCGAGCGTCTCAAGTCGGCTGAGTAGTCCGGCAGGGAGAGAGATTTTTACCAGCATTCGAGCTTGTCCTTGATATCGGGCAGGCTCTCTTTTTTGAATACGGGGTTCTTGATGCCGGCCTTCTTCTGGCTGCGGTAGTCGCTGAGCAGCCTGAAGGCCTGGGGTGAGAGGATCATGATGGCTATCAGGTTGCACAGAGCCATCAGCGCCATGGTCAAGTCAGCCAGGGCCCAGGCCAGGTCCAGGGTGATGAGGGCTCCGCAGAGTACCATCCCGGCTACCAGGATGCGGTAGCAGTTCAGCACCCATTTTTTCTTCGTGATGAAACGGATATTGGCCTCGCCGTAGTAGTAGTTTCCTATCACGCTGCTGAATGCGAACATGAGGATGGTCAGGGCGATGAAGATCTCACCTATGGGGCCTATCTGTGCCGTCAGGGCGGTCTGGGTGAGCTGGATGCCGTCGACTGAGGCGTCGCTGACTCCGCCTATGAGGATGATGAAGGCGGTGCAGGAGCAGATGACCAGGGTGTCGGTGAAGACTCCGAGGGCCTGGATGAGGCCCTGTTTTACAGGGTGGGTGGTGTCTGCGGTTGCGGCCACGTTCGGAGCCGAGCCCATGCCCGCCTCGTTGCTGAACATTCCGCGCTTGACTCCCTGCATGATGGTGGCTCCGATGCCTCCTCCGGCCAGTTCCCTCCAGCCTCCGCCGTTGCCGTCCCCGAATCCGAATGCATCGGAGACGATCAGGCCCAGCACCTCGGGTATTTCCTTGATATTCATGGCTATGATGACAAGCGCCAGGGCGATGTAGAGAAGTGCCATCACGGGGACCAGCAGGCTGCTCACGCCGGCGATGCGCCGGATGCCGCCGAAGATGATCACGAGGGTCAGGGCCGTGAGGATGATACCCATCCACCGGGCCGGTACGTTGAACGCCAGTTCCCATGAGGCGCAGATGGTATTGCTCTGCACCGAGTTGAAGGCAAAACCGAATGTTATAGAGATGAGTACTGCGAAGAGCACCCCCATCCAGCGTTTGCCGATTCCACGTTCCATATAGTAGGCCGGTCCTCCGATGAAGGTGCCGTCCTTTGCCGGACGCTTGTACAGCTGGGCCAGGGTCGACTCCACGAAGGCGCTCGCACTGCCGAAGAGGGCCATTATCCACATCCAGAACACTGCGCCGGGGCCGCCCACGACTATTGCCGTAGCCACACCTGCCAGATTGCCCGTGCCGACACGGCTGGCGATGGATACCGCGAAGGCCTGGAACGAGGAGATGCTGCGCTTGCCGTCCTTGCCGCTGTCCTTGGACCTCCTTTCGGTCAGCAGACGCAGCATCTCAGGTACCGACCTGAACTGAAGGAAGCCGGAACGCACTGTGAACCATACTGCGCAGATGATGAGAACGCCTACCAGCAGGTAGGACCAGATGATGTCATTCGTGGATGATATGAGTGCCTGTAGTTTTTCCATAAATTACAAATATAGGAAATCCTTGTTATCTTCGCGCTGGAGAAATGTAATTTTTATTGGAACAATGAAAACAACAGGTATGTACAGGATGTGGATGCTGCTCGTCAGCCTTCTATGCTTGGTTACCGTTGCAGGGGCTCAGACTGCCGACGGCCCTTATATTATGTATCAGGAGGACGGTTCTGTCAGGATGGTGTCGGTGACTCCGGAGGGACGGATAGTGGATACCATTCTGGCCTCATTGCCGGAGGATTATGGCTTCACCGTAGTCTCCAGTGATCAGGAGCATTGTTTCGATGTGTCGCTGTATCCGGTAGAGCGGCCGGATTGGAAGACAGAGCAGCCGGACAGGATCTTCGTTACTTCTGACCCGCACGGTAACATAGACTGTTTCATAAGCCTGCTGCAGGGGAACGGGGTGATAGACGCGGACTGCAACTGGAGTTTCGGGACGAACCAGCTCGTGGTCATCGGCGATGTGTTCGACCGGGGCAATGATGCCGTGCAGATACTCTGGCTGATATATCAGCTTGAGGCGGAAGCGGCTCAGGCCGGAGGACGGGTGGATTACCTCCTGGGCAACCATGAGCCTATGGTGCTGATGAACGACCTGCGCTATGCCAAGCCCAAATATACGCAGCTGGCGGATACTCTGGGTATGAAATATGCGGATCTGCTTTCTCCTTCCTCCGAACTTGGCAGGTGGCTTTCCGTGCGCAACACCATGCAGATGTCGGGCCGCTGTCTCTTCGTGCACGCGGGTCTGAGCAGTGATTTCTACAGGCAGAACCTGGACATCCCCTTTGTCAATGAGCAGGTAAGCGCCGGCCTTTACAAGACCAAGGCGGAGCGGAAGGAGGCCTCTCCGATGATATATTTCCTCATGGGCGGCAGCGGCCCTCTGTGGTACCGCGGCATGGTAAGGGATGCGGAGAAGTACCATCCCCTGGCTGCGGATACCCTCGGCCTCATCCTGGACCGGTACCAGGCGGACCGTGTAATCGTGGGACACACTATCTTTGACGACATCTCCACTTTCTATGACGGCCGGGTAATAGCGGTGAATGTGGACAATGCGGAGAACCGCGAGGCCGGTCTGGGCAGGGGCATCCTCATCGAAGGGGACAGCATCTATGTGGTGGGGGACAAAGGTATTCTGCGCGGGCTGTGATTTGGTGCTGTTGCCCTCTCTGATTTCCTGCGTTGCCCCACTTCTGATTTTCTGCTTTGCCCCTCTCTGATTTCAACGGCAAGGCCCGTACCGCGGTTCGTGCCGCAACGGCAGCGTTTTCCGTGATTAGGTGCCGTTGCGGTGTCCGCGTTTAGCTGTTACCCCTGCTGCGTAGCCTCTGGGCGGGATAGCCTTTCTGCTCCGCATCCACAACGGCAGCATTTTCCGTGATTTGGTGCCGTTGCGGTGTCTGCGTTTAATAGATTTTGCGCCCCTGCCGTAAGCCATTTGAAACGTCTTACGGTGAACTGACATAATTGCAACATGCTGCTATATAGTGATTTGTCTGACCGGCTGTTAGCCCGGTAGTATCTCGTCGATTGTATGTCTTTAGTCTTATGATGCACGTATTCGACTTTATCGTTTAATAGATATTTCACGTATTCAAGATTATTGTACTTGTGAAATACATTTTTCTCGGCTCCTAATGGTGGAAAATCAGTACGTTTGTAATGCGGTTGAGTGCGCCCGAAAGGGTGGCGTCTGCTGCACCGAGCCGGCAGAGATGTCGGCTTATTTAGTTGTTGACGATGTTGAGATACAGGTTGTGTACCTCTTCTGAAGACAATTTGGCCATAGTTACGACTTTCTTTTCCGGCAAAAGTCGCGGCTATGGCCAAATTATTAAAGGACAGATATGCTTTTACATTTTAGCTTCCCGCTCCTTCCGTTTTTAATTTCTTCTGCTCGATGCGGTCAAAATGCTCGT
>DVHI01000030.1 GCA_018712275.1 Candidatus Coprenecus avistercoris
AAGTTACGGGGTCAGTTTGCCGAGTTCCTTGGCCATGAATCGCTCGAGCACCTTAGGATTCTCTCCTCGCCCACCTGTGTCGGTTTACGGTACGGGCCGTCATGCCATATGCTACGGAGGTTTTCTCGTGAGTCTGATTACCCTCGCTGTCCGCTTGCCCGAAGGCTCGCGGTACTGTCACGTTTCAGCAATCTCCGGTATTACCGGAAACTATACCTACGCGCTTCAACCGCCTATTCCGTCAGGCGGCGGAGGTGTCACTCCTCAGTCACTCCTTCACTGACATAACGGGTACCGGAATCTTGACCGGTTGTCCATCACCTTCCCCCTTCGGGTTCGGCTTAGGGCCCGACTTACCCTGAGGCGATTAACGTCGCTCAGGAAACCTTGGGCTTTCGGTGTGCGGGTTTCGCGCCCGCATTGTCGTTACTTATGCCTACATTTTCTTTTCCGGACGCTCCAGCCGTCCTCACGAACGACCTTCGGCGCCGACCGGAATGCTCCCCTACCACTCTGAATTAATCCAGAGTCCGCAGTTTCGGCAGTATGCTTGATGCCCGTTTATCATCCACGCAGCTGCGCTCGACTAGTGAGCTGTTACGCACTCTTTAAATGAATAGCTGCTTCCAAGCTAACATCCTAGCTGTCTCTGCATAGCCACCTCGTTCTCTCAACTTAGCATACATTTCGGGGCCTTAACTGGCGGTCCGGGCTCTTTCCCTCTTGCCACCGGACATTAGCACCCGGCGACTCACTCCCGTCGATCACTTCGCGGCATTCGGAGTTTGTCAGGAATTGATAGGCGGTGAAGCCCTCGCATCCTATCAGTAGCTCTACCTCCGTGAAGCTCCGGCGAGGCTGTCCCTAAAGACATTTCGGGGAGTACGAGCTATCTCCCAGTTTGATTAGCCTTTCACCCCTACCCTCAGCTCATCCGAATCCTTTTCAACGGAAACCGGTTCGGTCCTCCAGCGCCTGTCACGGCGCCTTCAACCTGGCCAAGGGTAGATCACTAGGTTTCGCGTCTGTCCACTCCTACTCTACGCCCTTGTCAGACTCGCTCTCGCTTCGGCTCACGCGCCTTAAGCGCTTAACCTCGCAGGAATGGAACAACTCGTAGGCTCATTATCCAAAAGGCACGCCGTCGCACCATAAAGATGCTCCGACCGCTTGTAGACGAACGGTTTCAGGGTCTATTGCACTCCCCTGTTCGGGGTTCTTTTCACCTTTACCTCACGGTACTGGTTCACTATCGGTCTTCCGGTCGTATTTAGCCTTGCGGGATGGGCCCCGCGGATTCAGACAGGGTTCCTCGTGCCCCGCCCTACTCAGGTGGTCATTTGAACAGCTCATGCTCTACGCGTACGGGCCTGTCACCCTGTGCCGGACTCCTTTCCAGAAGCTTCCGCTTTTGATGGACTGTTCGCGGTATGACTCCTACAACCCCGGCACTGCCGTAACAGCACCGGTTTGGGCTATTTCCCTTTCGCTCGCCACTACTCGGGAAATCGATCTTTCTTTCTTTTCCTCCAGGTAATAAGATGTTTCAGTTCCCTGGGTTCGCTCTGGCGTGGACGAGCTTCACTCGTCCGGGTTTCCCCATTCGGATACGTGCGGATCAAGTCCTGTTGGCGGATCCCCGCACATTTTCGCAGCTTACTGCGTCCTTCTTCGCCGCCGGAAGCCTAGGCATCCTCCGTTCGCCCTTGTAACTTCTCTCGATATGATTTCGTATTCGTCTCGTATTTGGATCAATTGTAGTCCCTTAAAATTTTACTCTTAACAGACTTATTAACCTGTATACTTTTACCTCGTTATCTCTCTCAGTCTTTTCAATGAACTATCCGTTTTTCTCAAACGGGCTGCAAATATATGGGCGATTTTTTAAACCACCAAATTTTTCTGCAAAAAAATTTCAAAAATTTTTGAAAAAATTTTATCTCTTTTAGCCAAATCGCTGAAAACAAAGAAGATATAATTTAAAATTTCTCGAAAGAATTTTTCATAAAATTTTTTGGTTAAATTTGTATCCGAAACCAAACCTTCCTAATACCTATCTTATGAGCGAAGAAAATAAAAAAGTAACTCTTCCCGAAAACGCATTCCGGGAACTGAAACCCGGCGAGAAGTACCAGCCTCTTCTCAATCCGGACAAAGTCTATCCTGAGGTAACAGTATGGTCCGTGACCATCGGCCTCGTGATGACCATCATCTTCTCTGCTGCCGCAGCTTTCCTCGGATTGAAAGTAGGGCAGGTCTTCGAGGCCGCCATACCTATATCTATAATAGCGGTAGGACTCTCCAGCGCATTCAAGCGCAAGAACGCCCTGGGCGAGAATGTCATCATCCAGTCCATCGGAGCCTGCTCCGGCGTAATCGTGGCAGGAGCCATCTTCACCCTCCCCGCCCTGTACATCCTGCAGGACAGATACCCGGAACTGACTGTGGATTTCTCCAAGATATTCCTCAGTTCCCTCATCGGAGGAGTGCTCGGTATCCTGCTGCTGATTCCTTTCCGCAAATATTTCGTAAAGGAGCAGCACGGCAAATACCCCTTCCCCGAGGCTACCGCCACCACTCAGGTACTGGTCAGCGGCGAGTCCGGAGGAAAGGGAGCCAAAACACTGCTTATCAGCGGTCTGATCGGAGGTCTCTACGATTTCATCGTATCCACCTTCGGATGGTGGTCCGAGGTCTTCACCTCCAGGGTACTGCCCTGGGGCGAGCAGGTGGCCACCAACGCAAAGCTCCTCTTCAAGGTCAATGTGGGAGCGGCGGTCCTCGGCCTCGGCTACATCATCGGCCTCAAGTACTCATTCATCATCTGCTGCGGCTCGTTCCTCGTATGGCTGATCATTATCCCGCTGATGAACATCCTCTTCGGAGACAGTGTGGTGGACCTGATGGGCTCCGGCCTGACCGCCACCGTAGGCTCGATGTCGCCTGAGGAGATCTTCACCAACTACGCCCGCCACATCGGCATCGGAGGCATCGCCACCGCCGGCATCATCGGCATCATCAAGTCAGCCGGCATCATCAAGTCCGCTCTCGGTCTGGCCGGCAAGGAGTTCCGCGGCAAGAAGACCGGCGCCGAAGCTCAGGAAGCCCGCACACAGAGAGACCTGTCGATGAAGATCATTATCATCGGTCTGCTCATCACTCTGGCCCTGATGTTCGTTTTCTTCTACTTCGGAGTTCTGGACAACCTGTGGCACGCCGTAATAGCCCTTCTGGTAGTTGCCGTCATCGCCTTCCTCTTCACCACAGTGGCCGCCAACGCAATAGCCATCGTAGGTTCCAACCCCGTCAGCGGCATGACCCTGATGACCCTCATCCTGGCCTCCATCATCTTAGTGGCAGCAGGACTCAAGGGCACTTCCGGCATGGCCGCCGCCCTGATTATCGGAGGTGTTGTCTGCACCGCACTCTCCATGGCCGGAGGCTTCATCACCGACCTGAAGATAGGTTACTGGATAGGCACCACCCCCCGCAAGCAGGAGGGATGGAAGTTCTTAGGGACAATAGTGGCCGCCGCCACCGTCGCAGGAGTGATGATGATTCTCAACGACACCTTCGGATTCACCGGTGAAGGCGCCCTCGTGGCTCCTCAGGCCAATGCCATGGCAGCCGTCATCGAGCCCCTCATGCTCGGAGGCAGCGCTCCCTGGATCATGTACGGAATCGGAGCCGCCATCGCCATCCTTCTCACCCTGTTCAAGGTACCCGCTCTGCCATTCGCACTCGGAATGTTCATCCCCATTGAGCTCAACCTTCCCCTGATGATCGGAGGAGCCGTCGCATGGTATGTAGGTTCCCGCAGCAAGGACAAGGCCGTCAACGAGGCCCGCAAGGAGAAAGGTACCCTCGTGGCCTCCGGATTTATCGCCGGCGGCGCCCTGATGGGAGTCGTATCCGCGATCATGCGCTTTGCAGACGTGAACTTAGTCAACACCCAGTGGCAGTCCTCCACCCCCGCGGTATGGGTTGCCCTCGGAGTATATATCCTGCTGATCGCCTACATGATATGGGCCTGCAGGAAAACTGACGCCGCTGAAGAGAAATAACGATGCTGAGCGACAGTAACTTCCCTATTGCACTGCTCCTGACCCTTATCGCGGGACTGTCCACCGGACTCGGAGGGGTGATCGTGCTGCTGACCAGAAAATTCAGCACGAAGACCCTCTCATTTGCCCTCGGTTTCTCGGCAGGAGTGATGCTCTTCATCTCCATGACGGAGCTTTTCGCCGAGGCCCGAGCCAGCCTCGGCTCCGCCTTCGGAGAGAGGACGGGGCTGCTGTATACTGTCTTAGCATTCTTCGCGGGGATAGCGCTGATTGCCCTCATTGACAATCTGATACCCTCGAAGGACAATCCCCATGAATATTCCGCCGCCCCCTCGGAGGACGGCGCCGTCCCGGACAGCATGGGGCTCATGCGCTTAGGGCTTTTCTCCGTGATTGCCATTGCTATACACAATTTTCCGGAGGGCATGGCCACCTTCGTGAGCGCCATGGAAAGCCCCCGGACCGGAATTTCCATAGCTGTGGCCGTGGCGATCCACAACATTCCGGAAGGCATAATGGTTGCAATACCGATTTACTATGCCACGCGGAAAAAGGGCAAGGCCGTCGGAAACGCCTTCCTGTCCGGACTCGCCGAGCCGGTGGGGGGAGTCGTCGGCTATCTGCTGCTCTCGAGGATATTCGACCAGTCCCTGAACGGAACGGTCCTCGCAGTGGTCGCGGGTATCATGACCTATATCGCATTAGATGAGCTTCTTCCGTCCGCCGAGAAGTTTGGGCACCACCACCTGTCCATCATCGGGGTCATAGCCGGTATGGCGGTAATGGCGGCAAGTATGATTTTGATTTAGTTAAATATCTTAGATATGGAAAAAATAGTTGACAGATTTCTGAGGTACGTGGCATTCGACACCACGTCGAACCCTGACTCCCAGAGTCAGCCCAGTACCAACAAGCAGTTCGCCCTCCTCGAGCAGCTCCGCAAGGAACTCGTAGCCATGGGCCTGGAGAATGTCGTGCTGGACAAATACGGCTACCTGATGGCCTCCATCCCCTCCAACATAGAAGAGGACGTCCCCGCCATAGGATTCATCTCCCATGTGGACACCTCTCCCGATGCTCCGGGAAGCGGTATCAAGCCACGGATTATCGAAAATTATGACGGCAAGGCCATCACTCTCAACGAGGCTAAAGGCATGGTTCTCGACCCGGAAGAATTCCCCGAGCTGAAGGACTATGTGGGCCAGACCCTGATCACCACCGACGGCAACACCCTGCTCGGAGCCGACGACAAGGCCGGAGTGGCCGAAATCATGGCCGCCGCCGAGTACATCATGGAACATCCTGAATTCAAGCACGGTCCCATCAAGATCGGCTTCACCCCCGACGAGGAAATCGGCCGCGGAGTGGACCATTTCGACGTGGCCAGGTTCGGTGCCAAATACGCCTACACCATGGACGGAGGCGCCATCGGCGAACTCGAGTACGAGAACTTCAACGCCGCGGCCGCCAAGCTGCACATCCAGGGCCGCAACATCCACCCGGGCTACGCCAAGGACAAGATGCTCAATGCAATACTTATCGCGTCCGAGCTCAACGACATGCTCCCGGTATGGCAGAGACCCGAGTACACCGAGGGCTATGACGGATTCATCCATATCACCAAGTTCACGGGGGTGGTCGAGGAGGCCGACATCCAGTACATCATCCGCGACCACGACTTCGAGCTGTTCGAACGCAAGAAGAAGATGATACAGGAATGCGCCGACTTCATCAACTGCAAGTACGGAGCCGGTGTCGTGACCGTCGATATCAAGGACCAGTACTACAACATGAAGAAAGAGGTCGAGCCCCACTACCACATCATTGAGAAAGCTGTCGAGGCCATGAAGTCCGCGGGCATCAAGCCCAACATCCGTCCCATCCGCGGCGGTACGGACGGCGCCCGCCTCTCGTTCATGGGTCTGCCCTGCCCCAACATCTTCGCCGGCGGCCTCAACTTCCACGGCAAGTACGAGTATCTCCCAGTGCAGAGCATGGAGAAGGCCTCGGAGGTCATCCTGAACATCATCCGGAATTTCACAGTAAAATAATGGAAGATATCCAGCTCAACGCGCACAACAAGGAGGAATACCCTCCGATGCACACGGCGGAACATATCCTCAACCAGACGATGGTGCGGATGTTCGGCTGTCCCCGCTCGCGCAACGCCCATATCGAGCGGAAGAAGAGCAAATGCGACTATCTGCTGGCGGAGTGCCCCACTCCGGAGCAGGTCCAGGCCATTGAGGACAAGGTCAATGAGGTGATAGCGGCAGCCCTGCCGGTCACCATTGAGTTCGTGCCTCTGTCGGAGGCAGGTGCAATAGTCGACCTGAGCAAACTTCCGGAGAATGTCTCGCAGACCCTCCGGATAGTCAGGGTCGGGGACTACGACGCCTGCGCCTGCATCGGGGCCCACGTCTCCAATACCTCGGAGATCGGGCACTTCCGGATACTCTCTCATGACTTCGCCGACGGACGGTGGAGAGTCCGCTTCAAGGTCGAGGGATAGAGGGGTGGCACGGTAATTGACAGCTTTCATATTTCAGAATCACAAAGCATCTGAAGTATGAAAGCTGTTTCATTTATTATCGCGGCGGCTGCCGCTTCCATTCTCTCCTGCGGCATGATGAAAGCCCAGGACGGTGTCCCCTATGATGAGAAATTCCGCTATATCGAGGTTACCGGCACCTCCGAGGTAGAGATAGTGCCTGACGAGATACACTTCATCATCGGCATCAAGGAGTATTTTGAGGAGGAATTCGACGGAGTCTCCAAACCCGAGGAATACAGGACAAAAGTACGTATCGAGGACATCGAATCTCAGATGCGCGAAGCCCTTCACTCCATCGGCATCACCGACAACGACATCCGCACCCAGGACGTGGGCGATTACTGGAGGGAGCGGGGCCTGGACTTCCTCATCGGCAAGAATTTGGACATCACCCTGCACGATTTCACGATGATAGACAGGATCATCTCTGTCATAGACACCAAGGGAGTAAGCTCCATGCGTATCGGGGACATGAGCAACAAGGACATCCTCAAATACCACGAGCAGGGCAAGAAAGACGCGCTGCTGGCTGCCAGGAAGAAAGCCGAATATATGGCGGAGGCCCTCGGTGAGAAAATCGGGAAGGTCCTCAGCATCGTAGAGCATGGCGGCGGAACAGACCACTACACAGTAGTTCAGAACAGCAAGCTGCGCATGGACAGCGCCGCACTCGGCTCAGCCGAAGCCGCTCCGGCAGCCTCCGCCTCCGATGCCTTCCGCACCATCAAGTACACCTACTCGGTCACCTGCCGCTTCGCCCTCAAAGGCTGGTAATCATATTGCCGTTCATCTGCTGACGGGCGAGGAGTTCGCGGGTGCGGAGGGAGTCCTTGTAGGCGTTGTGGGCGTTGATCCTGGAGATGTCCAGGGCGGCGTCGGAGTTTCCGCCCCAGCGGCGGCAGCTGTATATCGGGTCATAGATGCGGCAGAGACGGTACTCACGGGTCAGGCGGAGCACCACGCCGTAGTCCTCGCCGTAGGAGACGTTCTCGAAGCCGCCGATGGAGCGCAGGGTGGCGGCGTGGAAGGCGCGGGGAGCACCGAGACCGTTGATGCGCAGAGCGTTGTTGTGGCCGTTGGAATCGGTCCACTCGCGGTGGTCGATGACTCCGGGCGGTATGGGCCGCAGGTCGAAGTCGGTCATCATGTAGCTGCCGATGACCACTGCGCACCGCTCGCAGCGGAACACGTCCACTATCCTCTGCAGGGTATCCCGCCCGCTGTACATGTCGTCGCTGTCGAGCTGCACGGCATAGCGTCCGCAAGCCGGATGGCTGATACCGGCGTTCCAGCAGCCGCCGATACCCAGGCCGGTCTCCTCCGGGATAACGTGAATCACCCGGCTGTCGGACGAGGCCAGTTCATCTATCCTTTCCGATGTTCCGTCGGTGGAATGATTGTCTATCACTATGACATTGAACTGGAAATCCGTCTGCTGCGAGAGCGCCGAGCGGAGTGCGTCCTGTATCGTGGCAGCGCGGTTGAGCACCGGGATAATGACCGAAGCCTCGACGGCATAGACTCCGCTGTCCTCCCCGACCGTCCGCGTCCGCTGCGGCAGCCACACCCCAATTTTCCTTAGATGATCCGTAAAAATGGCCTCCATCTCTATCTGCGCCTCCCGGTTCCTCGGATCCACATAGTCGAACTGCTTCTGTCCCGAAGCCCTCGGATCCACCTCGTCCACCCCGTAAAGCGTCTGCGGCAGATGCATCAGCGCCCCATGCCGCGAGAGGAAGAGCCTCAGCGAATACCACCGGCCGTATTTCAGCGACGGGCCGCCACCAGCTGCTCTTTCCGTTTCTTCATTGCCCTTTCCGGTCCTGCATCCACCTATCCCCTCTTTCTCCAATCCGCACTCCCATTCCCCCATCAGAGCCTCATTCACAGCCACCAGCGCCCCGAAATCGAAGTCCTCCCGTACACTGCCCGGTTGATAATCATTGACCGGATTGTCCTTCCGCCGGCCGTCCGCCGTCCGCAGCCAATAGTCACAGTACACCATCGCCGCCCCCGTCCGGACAGCCTCCTCCAGCAGCCTTCCGCCGGCCTGCCCGGCATCATACATCTTCCGCTCCGGCCCTACCCGCAGCAGCACGTATCCGTTGTTTCTGTCGATTATTTCCATATCTTTCTGATTAGCCTCTCAAAGATAGTAAATGTTTTCATGTGAATTTGCGTAACGGCAAGCAGAGAAGCGGCCTCAAAATGTAATCATCTCTATGTCATTAAGTTATAATTAGGATTATACAAATTATCAGATGAACCGGCCGGTGATGCTGGAAGGGCAGCGGCGGATGTCGTCAGGAGTGCCGGCAGCCACGATGCGGCCGCCTTCCTCGCCGCCGCCGGGGCCCATGTCGATGACGTAGTCGGCTGAGCGGATGACATCGATGTCGTGCTCGATGACGATGACGGTGGCTCCGTGGTCTATCAGGCTCTGGAAGACCTGCAGCAGGGTCTGTACGTCAGCGGGATGCAGACCGATGGTCGGCTCGTCGAACACGAAGACCGAGTCGTCCTGGCCGCGCCCCATCTCGCTGGCTAACTTGAGACGCTGGGCCTCGCCGCCCGACAGTCCGGGAGTCTGCTCGCCGAGAGTCAGATAGCCCAAGCCAAGGTCCTGAAGCACCTGAAGCCGCTGACGCACAGTCCTGAGATCCCCGCATGCCACGAGAGCGTCACTGACATCCATCGCCATCAATTCGGGAAGAGAGTGATAGGTTCCCTCGAAATTCTCCCGGCGGATACGGTAAGCCGCCTTGGAATAGCGGGAACCGCGGCAGTCCGGGCAGGGTATGTCCACGTCGGGCAGGAACTGTACGTCAAGGCTGATTACACCAGTACCGTCACAGGTAGGACAGCGCAGACGGCCTGTATTGTAGGAGAAATCCCCGTCCTTCCAGCCGGCGGCCTTGGCATCGGGAGTCCTGGCGTAGACCTTGCGCAGCTCGTCGTGAACGTTGGCGTATGTAGCTACGGTGGAGCGGATATTGATGCCTATGGGCGTAGCGTCAATCAGTTTGGCATGCCGGATGCCGTCGGCCTGTACGGCCAGCACGTGGTCCGGCAGCTTCCCGCCCGAAACCATCGCCTGCAGACCCGGCACTAAACTCTCTAATATCAGAGTCGTCTTGCCCGAGCCCGACACTCCGGTCACCACGGTCAGCCGCCCCTTGGGGATATCCACCTCTAACGGCTTCACCGTATGTATCGCAGCCGTCGAGATGTGGATACGTCCGTAAGCAAACATCTCGGACTCAGCCGCCCGCCCCCGGACACTCACCCCTGCCTGCCCGGTCAGAAACGGGCCTATCTTCGAAGCCGGACACCGCCCGATATCCTCTAACGTCCCCTGCGCGATCACCTGTCCGCCCGAAGAACCGGCCCCGGGCCCCATCTCGATCATCCAGTCCGACTCCTTGAGTATCTGCACATCGTGGTCCACGAGCACTATCGAATTGCCGTCGGCTATCAGGTCCTTCATCACCCCTGCCAGCCCGACGATATTGGCCGGATGCAGCCCTATCGACGGCTCGTCCAGCACATAGAGCACCCCTGTGGTACGGTTACGCACCGCCCTGGCCAGCTGCATCCTCTGCCGCTCCCCTGTCGAAAGCGTGGACGAAGCGCGGTCCAGACTCAAATACCCAACACCCAGATCCAGCAGCCGCACCGAAGCATCCAGGAACGACTCGCAGATCCTTTCGGCCATCGGACGCATCTCCTCCGGCAGGGAAGCCGGCACCCCGCGCACCCATTCCACCAGTTCCCGCAGACTCATCCGGCACGCCTCGTCTATGGAAATGCCCCGGACCCTCGGAGCGCGGGCAGCCTCGGAGAAACGCGAGCCCCCGCAGTCAGGACACGGCCCGGTCTTCAGGAACCGCTCCACCCGCTTCATCCCCTTCTCGTCCTTGACCTTCGCAAGGGCGTTCTGCACGGTATAGACGGCATTGTAGTAGGTAAAATCCAATTCCCCGGCCTGATTGGTATTCTTCGAATGGTAGAATATGTGCTTCTTCTCGGCCGGTCCGTGAAAGACAATATCCCGCTCCTTCGGGGTCAACTGGTTGAAAGGCACGTCCGTGCGCACTCCCATCGCCCGGCAGACATCGGTCATCAGGGACCACATCAGGGTATTCCACGGCAGCACCGCACCCTGATCGATGCTCAGGGTCTCGTCCGGCACTAAGGTGGACTCATCCACGGTGCGGACAGTTCCGGTGCCGTCGCAAGCAGGGCAGGCGCCGCTGCTGTTGAAGGACAATTCCTCTGCGGACGGTGCGTAGAAATGCGCCCCGCACTCCGGGCAGACCAGTTCCAGACCCGCCGCCACATTGAGCGACGGCGCCACGTAATGCCCGTTCGGGCAGCGGTGGGAGGCCAGGCGCGAATAGATCAGGCGCAGCATGTTGAGCAGCTCCGTCCCCGTTCCGAAGGTGCTGCGGATACCCGGCACCGCCGGCCTCTGGTGCATGGCCAGGGCCGCCGGCACGTAGAGCACCTCGTCCACGCTCGCCCGCGCCGCTTGAGTCATTCTCCGGCGGGTATATGTCGACAGCGACTCGAGATAGCGCCGCGAGCCCTCCGCATACAGCACCCCGAGGGCCAGCGAGCTCTTGCCCGAGCCCGACACCCCCGCTATCCCCACGACCTTCCCCAGCGGCACGTCCACATCGATATTTTTCAGATTGTGCACCCTCGCCCCGCGCACCTCTATCCTGTCCGGTCTGTCAATATTTTCCTTCATTGTCAATTTGAATTTATCCTACAAAATTAGGAACTTTTTCCATAAATTCGCGGTATGAAAAGACAACTCTTCTGTACTCTGGCAATGACAGCGATGACTGTTATCGGAGCGGCTGCGGCGGGGACCGACAGCCTCTCGAAATGGGTGAATCCCATGATTGGAACTAACGGAATGGGGCATACGTTCCCGGGAGCCTGCTATCCTTTCGGAATAGTGCAGCTCAGCCCGGATACGGACACCGTGCCGCACAACATCGACGGACGGTATCAGCCCGAGGCCTACCGCTACTGCGCCGGCTACCAGTACGGTGACAGCACGATAGTCGGATTCAGCCACACGCATTTCAGCGGAACGGGACACTCGGACCTCGGGGACGTACTGCTGATGCCCACCACCGGTGAGCTGAAACTGAGGCCAGGAACGGCGGCCGACCCTGATGCGGGATACCGTTCCCGATACTCACATGAGCGGGAAGTGGCCCGGCCGGGATACTACGAGGCCTTCCTGGAGGACTACGGCATACGGGCGCAGCTGACGGCCACCCCGAGGACAGGCGTACACCGCTACACCTACCCCGAGGGCGCCTCGGAGCAGCGGGTCATCCTGGACCTCATCCACGGCATCTACAACTACGACGGCAAGGTGCTCTGGGCCCAGATCCGGGTCGAGAACGACACCCTGCTGACCGGCTACCGCATCACCAACGGCTGGGCGAGGACCAACTACACCTATTTCGCGATATCGTTCTCCCGGCCAATACGCGAGTACGGCTACAAGGAGTTCGGGAAGGTGCTGTACAACGGCTTCTATCGCAAGTTCGACCTGGAGCACAATTTCCCGGAAATCGGGGGCAGGAAAATCGCGGCCTGGTTCGGGTTCGACCCCTCGGAGGGACGGGAGCTGGAGGTGAAGGTCGCCCTGTCGGGGGTGAGCACCGCCGGAGCGGTCAGGAATCTGGAGGCGGAGGCGGCAGGAAAGGATTTTGAGACCGTGGCGGCCGAAGCCGGGGCAGCCTGGGACAATGCCCTCTCGGTCATCGAGGCCGAGGGCAATGAGGACCAGCTGTCCATGCTCTACACCTCCCTCTACCACACGATGATCAATCCTTCGGTCTACTGCGACGTGGACGGACTCTACCGGGGAGTGGACGGCAACATCCACCGCGCCGAGGGCTTCACGAACTACACCATATTCTCCACCTGGGACACCTTCCGGGCCCTGCACCCGCTCTACAACATCATCCAGCGGGAGCGCAGCCATGACATCATCGAGTCCATGCTCGCCCACTCCGAGCAGAGCGTCCACGGAGCCCTGCCGGTATGGAGCCACAACGCCAATGAGAACTGGTGCATGATCGGCTACCACAGCGTCTCCGTCCTCGCCGACGCCATCGCCGCCGGCATCCCTGTCGATACGGCCCGGGCCCTGAAAGCCATGGTACGCAGCTCCTCCATACCCTACTACGAGGGCACCGGCGAGATGATGCGCCTCGGCTACGTGCCCATGGAGACCTCCGGCAGCTCAGCTTCCGTAACCCTCGAATACGCCTACGACGATTGGACCGTCTACCGGACAGCAGCTGACGCGGGCCAGGCCGACATCGCGGAACAGTACCTCAAGCGCTCCGGCAACTGGCGCAACGTCTTCGACCCCGGGACCCGCCACGCCCGTCCCCGCCACGAGGACGGCAGCTTCAAGGCCGACTTCGACCTGTTCAGCACCCACGGCCAGGGCTTCATCGAGGGCAACTCCCTCAACTACTCATTCTACGTGCCCCACGACGTACCCGGCCTCATCGAGGCCATGGGCGGTCCGGAACAGTTCGAGGCCAACCTCGACACCCTCTTCACCATGCACCTCCCCGACGAGTTCTTCGCAGGTACGGAGGATGTCACCCGTGAGGGCCTGCTCGGCGGCTATGTACACGGCAACGAGCCCAGCCACCACATCCCCTTCCTCTACGCCTGGACCTCCAGCCCCTGGAAGACACAGTACTGGCAGCGGGAGATCATGAACCGGATGTACCGCAACAACATCGACGGCCTCTGCGGCAACGACGACTGCGGCCAGATGTCCGCCTGGTACATCTTCTCCGCCATGGGCTTCTACCCCGTCTGCCCCGGCAGCGGCGAGTACATCCTCGGAGCCCCCTACCTCCCCTACATGAAGATCAACTTGGAAAACGGCCGGACCCTCGAGATAAAAGCCCCGAAAGTCTCCGACCGCAACCGCTATGTCCGCTCCGTCAGCCTCAACGGCACACGGCTCCAGCCCGGAGAGGACGGAGTCCTGAAACTCACCATCGGCCAGATACTCGCCGGCGGCCTCCTCGAGTTCGAGATGACCGCCCGGCATTAAATAATTTCAACTTAAATCAATATGCCATGAAACAATTCTTGACAACTATCGTCTGCATACTCGGATTATGCGGCATGCAGGCTGCTAAGGCAGCGGCCCAGGAAAGGGCTGAAAGCAGTATCTCTCTGGAATACAAAATGGTCGAAGATCGGGACCTCTACAGGCTCATGGACTTCCTCGATGTCTACCGACTGGACGTGAAGGTCATCGGAGAAGGGCTCAAGGGCCGGGAGTTCAGAGTAGTTACCGTCACCTGCAAGGACAGTGTATTCACTGAGACAGGCAGAGAAAGAAGCGGTATCATAGTCAGTGCGGACTCCGATACGCTGGATTTCATCTTCTTTGCCCGCCAGACATGTCCCGACACTGTATTACTCTCATGGACAGGAGAAGGAGCGGTATATAAGAACAAGCTTCCGGTGCCTCAGTTCACTCATCCGATACTGATGGAAACATACAGCGACCGCGCATACACAGCTAAAGACTCAATTCCAATCATGGCTTACAGTACCGGTCAGCCGCTTGAATTCGAGATGAACGGTGAAAAACAGACCTTCATACATTACTGTGGGCTGCGCGATGCCAAAGTACATCCAAGAGAATGGCCGGCAAAATACGGCATCAAGGATTTCGTGTACTTCTACATTATTTTCCCGGAAGAATAGCAGCATTTTCAGGATTTAAAACACCATGAACGACCTGATGGACAGACAGCTGGCCGCATGGCCGGAGGCGGCGCGGAGATACCGCGACCTGCAGAATATAGAGACTAGGGAAATAGACCTCGGCGGGATGCCCGTCAGGATACAGTTCAACCCGGCCCGGGCCGTCTCGACCCTGGCCCGCACCGACGCCGCCGCGATAAAGGCCCGGCCCTGCTTCCTGTGCCGGGACAACCGTCCGGAGCAGCAGGAGGCCCTGCCCTTCGAAGGCTGCGACGGCCGCCGCTACGAGGTGCTGGTCAATCCCTTCCCTATTTTCCCAAAGCACTATACCGTCCCGTCCGTGGAGCACACGCCCCAGCGGATTGCCGGACGCTTCCCGGACATGCTGCGCCTTGCGGAGACCTTCGCCGACATGGTGGTCTTCTACAACGGTCCGGAGAGCGGAGCCAGCGCCCCCGACCATTTCCATTTCCAGATGGGCTGCAGGGGGTTCCTGCCCGTCGAGACGCATTTTGACCGGCTGAAGCCTGTGACCGTCATGAGGCCGGGCCGTGCGAGCATTGCCGTAACTTCGGGATACATTTCCGGACTGCCGGTGATTACCGCTCCGGACGGGACTTCCGCGACAGCCGCATTCCTCCGGGTGCTCCGCTCCCTGCCTGTCAGTCCGGCTACCGGCGAGCCGCAGCTCAATATCCTCTGCTGGAAGGAGACGTCCGCTGACGGCGGTCCCGGGGCATCGTTCCGCATCATCGTCATTCCGCGCAAGGCCCACCGCCCTTCCTGCTACTTCGCCCCGGAAGACAGGGCAGTGCGTATCAGTCCCGCCTCGGTCGACCTCGGAGGGGTGTTCATCGTCCCGGTGGAGGCGGATTTCCGCAGGGTCAATGCACAGGTGCTCAGGGATATCATCGAGGAAACCGTCGATATTTCCTGGCAGCCGGTCATCGACGTGGGGCTGCTCACCGCCCCTCAGCTGCGGGTCAGGTTCAATCAGCCGTTCACAGGTCCGGACTCCCGGAAAGGGGGCATCTGCGGAGAACAGGCATTCACCCTCGCGGACGGGATGGTGGAATGGAACGGGAAACGCTATGGACGGCTCGAATTCAGGCCTGAGGGCAACACTCCCGAAGAGGGGGATTCCCGGGGCTTCACCCTGCACAAGGTCAGGATAGGGATCAATTTCCATTGGGAGCGGGAGGAGGACCAGCTGTTCTCCGGCGGGCTGACCATTCTGCCCTCGGAGGAGGGGCTTGTAGCCATAAACAGCGTGCTTACAGAGGATTATCTGCTGAGCGTAATCTCCTCGGAAATGAACGGAGACGCACCGGAGGAGTTCCTCAAGGCCCATGCCGTCATCTCGCGGTCGTGGCTGCTGGCACGGCCTACGCTCGGTGGCGGGGACAATGCTCACGGCTCTGAGGGATCGTGCCACTCCGCCGCCGCGAATGGAGACAATCCCGACAGCCAGGAATCCCCGGGGAACGGACATTCCGGGCAGGGAATTTCCGCACCGGGTTCCCTTGAGAATGACCGCATCATCCGCTGGTACGACCGGGAGGACCATTCGCTCTTCGATGTATGCGCCGACGACCATTGTCAGAGATACCAGGGGCTGCTCCGGGCCGGAAACGCCAACATCCGGCGGGCCATCGAGGCTACCCGCGGACTGGTGCTGACCGACGGGCCGGACGGAGCCATCTGCGACACCCGCTTCTCCAAATGCTGCGGAGGAGTCTCTGAGCGGTTCTCCGCCTGCTGGGCCGACGAGGACTATGCCTATCTGCGGCCCGTGCGGGACTATGCCTGCCTGCAGACCGACGAAGACAATGCCGCTGATGACGGCACGCCAGACGCCGTCGGCATTATCCCGGATCTCTCCGACGAACAGAATGCCCGCAAGTGGATATTGTCCTCGCCCGAAGCCTTCTGCAACACCTCCGACCCAGCCCTGCTCTCCACCGTCCTGAATTCCTACGACCAGGAGACCGCCGATTTCTACCGCTGGCGGGTCGAATACACGCAGGAGGAACTGAGCGACCTGCTCCGCCGCCGATCCGGCATTGACTTCGGTTCAGTGCTGGAACTCAGGCCGCTGCGCCGAGGGGCATCCGGACGCATCATCGAACTGCTCATCCGGGGCACACAGCGGACCGTCACCGTCGGCAAGGAACTCGAGATACGCCGCTGGCTGTCCAAGTCGCACCTGTACAGTTCGGCCTTTGTCGTGGACACCGTCTACGCCGAGCCTGCTGCTGACGGCCAGGACATTCGACCCGACATAAACGCTCCGGCCATTCCGACCGGATTCATCCTCCACGGAGCCGGATGGGGACACGGCGTAGGCCTGTGCCAGATCGGAGCCGCCGCCATGAGCGCCCGCGGCTGCACATTCGACCGCATCCTCGCCCACTACTTCCGCGGCTCCTGCCTCACCCGCCTCTATTGACCCACTCCACTGCCCTGCACTGTCCTCCCTGTCCTGCTATACCCTGTCCTGCCCTACTCTACCTCGCCGTCCTCCTCCCACCTTCCGAAGGTGAGTATTTTCCGGCCGTTCCCGTCTCACCTCCCGAAGGCGGGCAGCAGCATGGACTGAGCAACGGTAAGCAGAGAAGCGGCCTATCTTCACAACGAATTGGAATACTGACACATAGATATACAACGAGTGCTTTTCGGCCATATCCGCACCTGTCAAAAGCACACGTTTAACTGTAAGTAATTGATTCCCGAGCGCATACGATTCGACCCTGCTCCAGTACTTACCGTTACTTCGCGCAACTGCACCTTCCTTCCCACTCCTTCCGAAGGAGTAAAAAAACTGCGAGAAAACAGAACTCCTTCAGAAGGAGTGAGGCGGGTACGGCTGGCCGGTGATATTTACCAGAGACTGTATTTGAAGAAGGGATATTCACTCACGTTAGAGAGGAAGTAAAGAGTGCCGCTGTCCTCGTCCACGGAGATGAAGCCCCAGTTGTCGAGGCGGTAGCGGCGGACCGGATTGCCGTTCCAGTCGAACTGCTCCACGTAGATGTAGTAGAGGCCCTTTTCCCACTCCTGCATCACATCTGCCGGAGTGCGGCCGCTGTAGAGCAACCAGACGTAGCGCTGCCCGGCGTAGAGTTTCCAGTAGTGGGTGATATTGCTGTCCATCCCGACTCCCTCCGCCTCACCGTCCTCGAAAGAACGGAAATCGACAGTCCTGACATTCCCGTCGAAATCGCAGAACAGCACCCGCTTAGCGTATTTGTACGCCCAGACGGCCCTCTCATACTGGAAGTTCACCCCGAGCGAGCCGATATTCATGGTGCTGCCGGCGGAATATTTGCCCAGGCGGACATCGGCCAGCTTCCGGACTGTCTGCCCAGGCGCCGCAGCGGTATCACTTCCGTCGTAAAGGTATATCGCAGAACTATGCGCGAAGACAATATGGTCGTCATCCACTGCGGCAAAGCCCCGGGTATAGGAAGACGCATTATACTGCGAAGGTATCCGGTGACGGATCTGCTCTATTACCCCGTCCGTCCTGATTTTGTACAGGCCCTGGATATCCCTGAAGTTTTCGTTAATCATCGCGATGTATCCGGAACCTTCGTAAGGCCAGATATCCGGGGAGATAAACTCCATAGGCCCGCGGCCCCTGTTGCCGGATATACCCTTAAGTTCCAGATCAGGCAGCGAATACATCCTGAACGGACGGTCATCCTCGCAGCAGACCAGCAGTAGCGAGTCTTTCAGAATCATGGTGGACACCCCCACTTTGAAAATCTCGTCCTGCAGGACTGTATCTCCCTTCAGATGCAGCCCCTCGCCGAAGGCTTCTGCGTCATTTTTCAAATGCACTTCTCCCGGAACGATAGGGGCAATGGTGTCGGGGACGGCAGCCACATCCTCTGCCAGGCTGCTGTCCTGTCGGGCGGAATTTTTCCCGGAGCCCCGGCCTCCGCATGATATGGTCAGGGCAGCGGCGGCGATGGCAGCCGATATCAGAATGATGGTAGGAAATCTTTTCATGGCGGTGAATTTCTGATTTTTGCAAATATACGCAATTTCTTCGTAGCACCCGCGATATACCGGACTTCCGCAATCACATGCCACAACGGCACTGAATCGTGGGTTTTGCTGCCGTTGCGGAAAGATGAGGCGGAAGTTTATGTATCTTTACGGCATGAAAAGCAAGAGAATACCGCCGATGGCGTGGATCCCGACCCTGTACGTGGCGGAAGGGCTGCCGTACGTGGCAGTAAACACGCTGTCGGTCATCATGTACAAAAATCTCGGGATGTCCAACACCGACATCGCCTTCTATACCGGCTGGCTGTATCTGCCGTGGGTCATCAAACCATTCTGGAGCCCGTTTGTGGACATCATCAGGACCAAGCGGTGGTGGACGGTGACGACGCAGTTCATTATCGGGGCGGCATTTGCAGCCATCGCACTTACCCTGCCGCTGGACAGTTACGTGGTGCTGTCACTGGCGGTGTTCTGGCTGATCGGATTTGCCTCGGCCACGCATGACATAGCGGCGGACGGATACTACATGCTGGCACTTGACTCCTCGGACCAGTCGCTGTATGTAGGGATACGCAGCGCGTTCTACCGGCTGGCGACCATCATCGGGCAGGGCGGGGTCGTGATGGCTGCCGGATGGATGGAAACGGCTTTCGGGAATGTTCCCCGGGCATGGGCGGTGACCTTCCTGATACTCTCGGCACTGTTCCTGCTCATCGCATTTTACCATTCGCGGATACTGCCCCGGCCGGCGGCTGACAGGCCCTCGGGTGCAATGCCGGCAAGGGACGGCATAGATGCGTGCTCCCTCAGGGGCTCGAACCCTGAACCCGATTCTGACGTAGCCCCAACAGGACTCGAACCTGCTCCGGCAGTTCCCTCCGAAGAGGACCGCGGGTTCGGTACCCGTCCGGAATCCGGCCCCAGGACAAGTCACAGCACCGCCCGCATCCTCCGCGAGTTCGTCGGCACCTTCGGCTCATTTTTCCGAAAAAGGCATGTATGGATTGCCGTCACCTTCATTCTCCTGTACCGCTTCCCCGAAGCTCAGCTCGTGAAGATGATCAACCCCTTCCTGCTCGACCCCGCAACCGAAGGCGGCCTCGGCCTGAGCACCGCCCAGGTCGGTCTGGTCTACGGCACGATAGGCATTATCGGGCTGACTCTCGGCGGCATCCTCGGCGGCGTGCTCGTATCGCGCTACGGACTCAAACGCTGCCTCTGGCCCATGGCCCTGGCCCTCACCCTGCCCTGCGGCGTATTCTGCTGGATGAGCATGGCTCAGCCCGACCCGGCCTCCATGCTGAACCTGATCCTTATCAACGCCTGCGTCTTCATCGAGCAGTTCGGCTACGGCGTCGGCTTCACCTCCTTCATGCTCTACATGATGTATTTCGCCGAAGGGCCCAGCAAGACCTCCCATTACGCCATCTGCACCGCATTCATGGCCCTCGGTATGATGATACCGGGTATGTTCGCGGGCGCCCTGCAGGAATGGATGGGCTACGTCGGCTTCTTCTGGTGGATCATGGGCTGCTGCCTCGTCACCCTCGCCGTCACCGCACTCATCAAGGTCGACCCTTCCTTCGGCCTCAAGCACAATGGTAAACAGTAATGTGAAATAGCTCACTTCTTCCGCCCACCTTCGGAAGGTGGGATGAAAATGCGGGAAATCTACTCACCTTCCGAAGGTGATGGGAAGCTAGGGGAAACGGCAGCCCCTCCAGAGCCGAAACAGAAAAGTGCATCGCCGGAAAAGCACCGCCGGAAAAGATTTTTTCTTAAATTCGCAGAATGAACTGGAGTGAACTGAGCCTGCCCATAACCGATCCCACGTGGATATTCCTGATCGTACTGCTGATCATCCTGTTCGCCCCGCTGCTGTTCAACCGGCTGCGGATACCGAACATCATCGGGATGATCCTGGCCGGCGTGCTCATCGGCGAGCACGGACTCAACCTGCTGGCCCGCGACAGCAGCTTTGAGCTTTTCGGCAACGTCGGACTGTACTACATCATGCTCTTAGCCGGTTTAGACATCAACATGGAGGACTTCAAGCACAACCGCAAGAAGGCCGCCGTCCTGGGTCTGCTCACCTTTTCCATACCGATCATACTCGGACTCATAGTCAACACTTCCCTGCTCAAGTACAGCCTCGCCACATCCATCCTTCTGGCCAGCATGTACGCCTCCTACACCCTGATTTCCTACCCGATAGTCCTCCGCCTCGGAGTCTCCCGCGAGAGGAGCGTGAGCATAGCCGTAGGAGCCACAGCAGTCACCGACACCATGACCCTGCTGGTGCTGGCCGTCATGAGCGGCATATTCGAGGGCGGCACAGGTGAGTCGTTCTGGATAGTGATGGCATTCAAGGTGATAATGATAGGTGCCGTCATCATCTACTCCTTCCCGAGAATAGCGCGATGGTTCTTCCGCAAGTACGACGACACCGTCATGCAGTTCATCTTCGTGATGGTACTCCTCTTCGCAGCAGCCGGGCTGATGGAAGTGGCCGGACTGGAGGGCATCCTCGGAGCCTTCCTCACCGGCATCCTGCTCAACCGCCTGATTCCGTCCATTTCCCCCCTCAAGAGCCATCTCGAGTTCGTGGGCAACGCCCTCTTCATCCCGTTCTTCCTCATCGGAGTGGGCATGCTCATCAACCTCAACGTGATATTCGGCCACTGGGGCGCGATCAAGGTAGCACTCGTCATGACCGCCACCGCCCTGACCGGCAAATGGATTGCCAGCCTCCTGACCCAGAAGGTCTTCCGCATGGCCGCCACCGAGCGCCGCCTGATGTTCGGCCTCACCACCTCCCAGGCAGCCGCCACCCTCGCAGCAGCCCTCATCGGCTACGAGATCATCCTCCCCGACGGGAGCCGCCTCCTGAACGAGGACATCCTCAACGGCACCATTCTCCTGATTCTATTCACCTGCATCGTAAGTTCCCTGACCACCGACCGCACCGCCCGCAAGATAGCCATGGAGGAGCCCGTCATCGACCGCGACCCCGACAGCCGGCCCGAGAAGATCCTAATCCCGCTGGCCAACCCCGATACCGTCAAGGACTTAGTCTGCCTTTCGATGGCCGTGCGCGACCCCATGCTCAACGACAACCTCTACGCCCTGAGCATCCTCTACGACACCGACAACTCCAAGGCCGTGAGCACCGCCTCCCGCAACCTCGACAACGCCGCCAAGATAGCCGCCTCCGCCCACGTGGACCTCAAGAAACTCAGCCGCTACGACCTCAACATCGCCTCTGGCATCATCCACACCGTCAAGGAACAGGAGATCACCAGCCTCCTCATCGGCCTGAGAAGGGACGCCGACAGCCCGATTCTCGGCAACTTAGCTGTCAACCTCCTCAAGAGCCTTTCCTGCGAAGTACTCCTATCCCGCCTCATGGTCCCCATCAACACCCTGAGCCAGATAGTGGTGGCAGTCCCGCCCAAAGCCGAGTACGAAGCCGGATTCAGCCGCTGGGTGGAGCACCTATGCCGCCTGAGTACCTCCCTGGAGCGCCCCCTGCATTTCCACGCACCCCAGGAGACCATTGTCATACTGCAGAAACTCCTCGAGGAGAACAGCCACCGCCTCGAAGCCCTCTACGTTCCCATGGAGGACTACAGCGACCTGACCTCCCTCGCCTCCGAACTCGACGACGACAGCCTCCTGGCCGTAGTCAGCTCCCGTCCCGGCTCCATCTCCCACGACAGCTCATTTGAGAAGTTGCCCCGCCTCCTCGGCCGCGAGTTCACCGCCTGCAGCCTCATCCTCCTCTACCCTGAGAAATACGACGACTCCGGCCAGGCCCTCAGCTGACAGCCCGAGCCCAAAACACATTGTACGATATGAAATTATCCGGAACATACCATCTTTCCACCACAGCCGCGGCCGTCCTCATCCTGACCGCCCTTACCCTCATCCCCGCCACCGGCACCGCCCAGACCGTCCTCACCGGCATCGACGTCCTCGAGGCCAACGGCTTTGAGCAGCTGCAGGGCAAGCGCATCGGGCTGGTGACCAATCCCACGGGCGTGGACCGCTACCTCAACTCCACCATCGACGTCCTGCACAGCGCCCCGGGAGTGGAGCTGGTCGCCCTCTTCGGCCCTGAGCACGGGGTCCGGGGCAATGCCCACGCCGGCGAGCACGTCGAGGGACAGGCCGTCGACCCCCGCACCGGCGTTCCCATTTTCTCCCTCTACGGCAAGACCCGCCTCCCCTCCGCGGAGCAGTTCGAGGGCCTCGACGCCATCGTCTACGACATCCAGGACATCGGCTGCCGCTCCTACACCTACATCAGCACCATGGGCAATGTGATGAAGGTGGCGGCAATGGAAGGGGTGGAAATGATCATCCTCGACCGTCCCAACCCCCTCGGAGGCCTGAAGGTCGAGGGCCCGGGAGTAGAGGACTCCCTCATCTCATTCGTAGGACAATACAATATCCCCTATGTCTACGGCCTCACCTGCGGGGAGCTGGCGACCCTGCTCAACGAGGAGGGGATGCTCAGGGTCGAGGGCTCCGACGGCCGGGACTCTACAGTAAAATGCCGGCTCACGGTCGTGAAGATGGAAGGATGGAGGCGCGGCATGAACTTCGACGCGACGGGACTGCTCTGGGTGCCCTCCTCCCCCCACATTCCCACGGTGGAGGCGGCATACCTCTACCCGGCGACCGGTATTCTCGGAGAGCTCGGGGTACTGTCCATCGGGGTGGGCTACACCCTGCCCTTCGGCATGATCGCCTGTCCGGGGATGGACGCAGACCTGCTGGCCTCGCGGATGAACGCCCTCTATCTGCCGGGGGTGCTGTTCCGGCCCGTCTACGCCACACCATTCTACGGCTCGCTCAAGGGAGAGGAGATCGGAGGGGTGCAGATATACATCACGGACTTCGGGGCGGCACGGCTCTCGGAGATTCAGTTCTATGCGATGCAGGTCATTGCGGACATGCAGCCGGACTTCGACCCGTTCGGGGCTGCAGATGCCTCACGGCTGGAAATGTTCGACAAGGTGACCGGCTCCGAGGAGGTGCGGAAGGCCTTCGGAGAGCGGTACAGATATGAGGACATCTTCAATATCTGGAACGATTTTGCAGAAAAATTCCGTAAAGTCTCGGAAAAATATTACCTTTACGCACTATGAAATGCTTCCGGTTCCCATATCTGCTCTTACTGACGGCTATCATAGCTGCCGCCGCTGTGTCCTGCAGAAAGGACAACAGTGCCGACTATGACACCGAAGCCCTTATATTCTATGGGGATTATAACGGAGCCATCGGAAACAACAAGGAATGTAACTACTACATCTGCCTCTCCGACATAGGATTCGAAGACGACGGAACACTCCTGCCCGGTGGCAGATACTACTACTTCGATGTATTTTCCACTGCACCTTCCGACCCTAAGCACATAACCATAGCCGAAGGTACCTATAGTCTCGGTCCCTGGGGCGAGACAGCTGTCGGCACATTCACTCCCAACTACTCTCTTTTCGAGGAAGCCAGCCGATATGGAGGAAATCTCCAGATTACATTCACCTCCGGTATCATGACCGTATCCCGCAACGGGGACATCTATACATTCGAGGCAGAGCTGACTGATGTGGCAGGGATGACTCACCGGGTAAGCTACTCAGGCCCCGCACCGTTTACCGACTACTCCACAGGAGGGACCGACTATCTGCCGCTCGAACAGACCTTAAGCATACAGGCAAAAGCCGCCATAGGTTCCGTAAACGACAGGATGGAAGGACTTGCCGACACCATCTCCAACGTCATCCTCTCCTTCACCGACATGGACATCGATGCCGACGGCTACACCATTCCGCCGGGCAGCATCCTCAACATAGACTGCTACATGAAACTTACCGAGGACGGAAGACTGCCCGGAGGCCATTACCACGTCTCTCCGGACTGGGGTACCGATTCCACTCTCAGTCCCGGAGAAGTGAACCTCGACCAGATATACGGCACGGTAGTCGAATACTATGATGCGCAGGGCAGCGCTTACTTAGGTCTGATTACCGAAGGCAGCCTGCATATCATTAACTCCACCGAGATGAACTACAACATCATGTTCGCTTTCACCACCAGCCTCGGCTACGAGGTCGCCGGCAACTACTACGGCCAGCTCGACCTTCTACCTTACCAAAACACATCAGTGTCCAAGGCTCCGGCTGCCGGAAAGCGCCTTCACCGCCCTGTCTCCTGTCCAACGACCCGCTCGCATTTTTCCGTCAAAACCTTATAAATGCCTTAAATGACAACGGGAAAGAGAGCCGTTCCTTTTGCAGGTTAACGGTTCTCTTTCCCGTTTTAAATAAAGCCGTCCGGGGTTAGAACTGGAGGACGAGGGAGGTCATGCCGGGCACGGCCAGGGGCTCGGTGCTGCGGGAGACGGTCGCTCCGGTGAGGATGTCGGTGGCGGTGAAGCTGTCGGTGCCGAGGGCTGCGGCTGCAGCGTCGAATATCTCGGCGTAGTGGGTCCAGTCGAGGGAGACGGACTCGGTGCCGTTGTTGATCACTACCATCACGAAGTCCTTGAAGTCAGGGGTGTAGCGGAAGTACACGTAGGCGTTCACCAGGTCGCCGAAAGGCATGAAGTGCATCAATTTGCCCTTGGTCACGGCCTCGGAAGTCTTCCTCCACTGCATCAGGGTGCGGGTGTGGTCGAACATCTCATTCTGCAGCTCGGTCCTGCCGGCGGACGTGAAGGCATTGACCTTGTCGCCGGGCCAGCCGCCGGGGAAGTCGGTCCTCCACCATGCATCGCCCTTGCCCACCATCTCCTCGGGTCCGTGCATCAGGATTTCGTCACCATAGTACCACTGGGGCACGCCGCGCATGGTCAGCAGCAGTGTGGTCGCATTCTTCATACGCGCCAGCACGGTCTCGTCGGAATCCTTGTAGGTACCGAAGCGGATGGCCGGACGCTCCATGTCGTGGTTGGTAATGAAGGTCAGCAGGTTGTAGGGGTTGTAGTAGGCGAAGTCGAGGGACACGGAGCCGTAGACGCGCTTGATGCCGTCGTCGTAGCCCAGGTTCTCATTCTGCACAAATGCCTCGGAGATAGCGTCGGTCAGGGCGAAGTCCATCACCATGGGCAGGTGCGAGGTATAGCCGTCGGCATTGGTCTTGAAGCCGCCGTCAGCTGTCCTGCAGCCCTCCCAGTAGGCTATCTGCTGGGTGTTGTGGAACCAGCACTCGCCCACGAGGGTAAAGTTGGGGAACTCCTTCAGGATACCGGCAGTCCAGGCCGAGATGTCCTCCTTGCGGGTGTAGGGATAGGTGTCCACGCGGATACCGTCCAGGTCGGCGTACTCTATCCACCACACTGCCAGCTGGATGTAGTACTGGAGGCAATAGGGATTGCTCAGGTTCATGTCGGGCATCGAGGTATCGAACCAGCCGGTCACGCAGGCGTCGATGTCGGTCCGGGCGGCGTGGGGATCGGAGTGTCCGGACATGGCGTAGTTGGAGCGGGTAAATGTCGGATGCTGGTGGATCCAGTCGGAGAAAGGCAGGTCGTTGAACCACCAGTGGGCGGTGCCGCTGTGGTTGGGCACGATGTCCTGGATGAACTTGATGCCCTTCTCATGGGCGGCGGCCACTAAGGAGCGGTACAGTTCGTTGGAGCCGTAGCGGGGGTCTATCTGGTAGTAGTCCGCGCAGGCATAGCCGTGGTAGGAGTAGGTCGGCTCGTTGTCGAGGGTGATGGGCGTAGGCCAGATGGCGGTGATACCGAGGTCGGCCAGATAGTCCAGATGGTCCATGATACCCTGGAGGTCACCGCCGTGACGTCCGCCGGGGAGCTTGCGGTTGCCCTTCTCGGCGGTCAGTGGCGAAGAGTCGTTCTTCTTGTCCCCGTTGGCGAAACGGTCGGGCATCAGCAGGTACACCACGTCGGAGGAGCCGAACCCTATCCTATCCCGTGACCCCTCGCGACGCTCGCCTATACTGTAGGCAAATGTCTCTGTCTTCCCGTCGGGGTAGTTGATGGTAAATGTGTACTCGCCCGGAGCCAGGTTATCGGCAATCTCGAGATCCACGAACACGTAGTTCGGGCTCTCGGCATAATGCACGGCCTTCACCGTGATTCCGTCAGAGTCCACGGACACACCCGCACCCGAAAGTCCGGGGGCGTGCAGCATCAGCGTCAGCGGAGTCTCCATCCCGGTCCACCAGCAGGGCGGCTCCACGCGCAGTCCCTCCTGGCCCACAGCTGCGGAAGCCATGGACGACAGCCCCATCGCAGCCAGAATCGTAGTCAGTAAATTTTTCTTCATAAATTATTGCTATTTGGTTTTAAATATCGTTACACGTTGTCCACCTTCCGAAGGTGGGACGTTTCCGGCCGTTTTCTGCGCACCTTCCGAAGGCGGGAAAATGGGAAGGCGGGGAAATGACATGAGAAGGTGGGAAACAGATGACGGGCATGGGAAGGCGGAAAACGCAGAGAGGCATCAGAACACGAACTTATATCCGTGAGCGGGAAGGGTGTAGCTCTGCCCGGCGATGGAGCCTTCGGAGACGGTCACGGTCACTTCCTCTGCGGAAAAATTGAACACTGCGGCGAATCCGTCGCTGCCGTCAGAGAGCCTGCGCTCGAAGGCAAACACCTGTTCGGGCCTGTCGGACGCCAGTATCACCATAGGAGCACCCTCGCGGGGAGCATACATCGACGGATGGGCATCCCTCATGGCTATCAGTTCCTGGTAGAACTGGGTGAAGCCCCCGCGGTCCTCCCACACGATGGGATCGCGCATGAAGAACTCCAGTGAGTTGTCGTTGCCCACCTCCTGACCGCTGTAGATCAGAGGCATGCCCGGTTCGGCGAAAGTCAGGGCGGCGAACTGGCGGGCAGCGTCCCCCATCCTCTCGAACTCGGTGCCGTTCCATGAGTTCTCGTCGTGGTTGGATGTAAAGTTCATCTCGATGCTCTCCACGGGCAGCTTGCCCTCGTGCTCCACACGGTAGGCAGCGTACTCTGCGGCTGTGGCCTTGCCCTGGGCGAGCCTGTTCATAAACGCATGGTTGGACCAGCCGTAGTAGGCGTCGAAGGCGTCGGTCATCAGAGCGGGCTCCTCGGACTCGGCCAGCATGAACAGGTCGGGACGGATCTCCCGGAGCGCCGCCACGGCGTCATTCCAGAAGTCCACCGGCACCTCGTGGGCCACGTCGCAGCGGAAGCCGTCGACACCTACTTCGGATACCCAGTAGGTCATGGCGTCGAGCATGGCGGCACGCATATCGGCATTGTCGTAGTTCAGCTCGGCCACATCGGTCCAGTCGAAGGGAGCCACCGGAGTACCGGTGCTGTCATCCATCACGTACCACTCGGGATGCTCGGCGATCCAGCCGTGGTCGCGGGAAGTATGATTGGCCACCCAGTCGAGAATCACCTTGAAGCCCAGCTCATGAGCCCTATCCACCACGGACTGGAAGTCCTCAATGTCCCCGAACTCGGGATTGATGGCCTTGTAGTCGCGGATGGAATAGTAGCTGCCAAGCTCTCCCTTGCGCTCCACCTCTCCGATCGGATAGACAGGCATGAACCAGAGAATGTCCACTCCCAGTTCCTGGAGTCTGGGCAGATGTTCCTCGAAGGCCTTGAGAGTACCTTCCTTGGTGTACTGACGGACATTTACCTCATAGATTACGGCAGATGCCGTCCAGTCGGGATGAGTCACATTGGTAACAGGCGATTCCACCTGTTTCCCTGCATTGCCGGCGCACCCCGCAAGCATCAGGGCGGAAGCCGCTGCAACAACAATTGTCTTGATGATATTCATAATCTCAATGTTAAAATTTACTATTTTGCGACAGGCCGGATAGTCACAGCCGCACCGCCGCCGGGGGCAAGCGGAATGCGGAGGGTGGCGGAGGGCTTCACCGTCCTGGTGTAGATCCGGTAGCTCTGAGGATTGGACTCCCAATCGGCGTCCTCTCCGTCGGCGTAGACCGTGGCCTCGTATTTCTGGCCGGAGCCTGAGGGGAGGAACGAGAGAGGGATGACAGCCTCGCGGGCATTCTCGTCGGTGACTGCGCCCACGAACCATTCATCGGCACCGCGGGCCTTGCGGGCCACAGTGATGTAGTCCCCGGGCTCGGCCTCGAGATACCAGGAGTCGTCCCAGTTGAGGGCCACGTCCTTGATGAACTGGAATGCGTCCATAAACCGCTCGTAGTTCTCGGGCAGGTCGCAGGCCATCTGCAGGGGCGAGGGCATGGTCACATAGAGGGCCAGCTGCCGCGCCAGTGTGGTACCGGCCTGCTCCCCGGGCTTGCTGCCGCCCTCGTAGTAGTCCAGTTTGGTCTGGAAGAGGCCGGGAGTGTAGTCCATCGGACCTCCCTTGAGACGGGTGAAGGGCAGGATGCAGGTGTGGTCGGGGTCGTTGCCGCCCATCGACTCGAACTCTCCGCCGCGGGCCGACTCCTGGGCCACCCAGTTGGGCCAGGTACGCATCAGTCCGGTCGGACGCACGGCCTCGTGGCTGTCTACCATGATCTCATATTCGGCGGCAGTACGCGCCACGTGAATGTAGTGGTCGTTCATCCACTGTGAGGAGTGATACTCGCTGCGGGGGATGATGTAGCCCACATATCCGGTCTTGACCGAGTGGTAGCCGTGGTCCACCATGTACTGGAAGGCATCCTCCAGCTGTCTCTCGTAGTCCGCGGCGTTGGAGGCCGTCTCGTGGTGCATGATCATGTTCACGCCTTTCTCCGCAGCGTATGCGGACACTGCGTCTATGTCGAAGTCAGGATAGGGTTTCGTAAACAGGAAATGACGGTCCTTGCGGTAGGAGGCCCAGTCCTCCCAGCCCTCGTTCCATCCCTCGACAAGCACTGCATCGATACCGTGCTCCGCCGCGAAATCTATGTACCTCTTCACGTTCTCGGTATTGGCCGCATGCCTTCCGTTGGGTTTCAGGGCCGAATAGTCAGTAACCCCGGGACGCGCCTTCCAGTAGTCGCTGTAGGCCCAGGTAGCACCGGCCCCGGTAAACATCTCCCACCACACTCCCACGAATTTCTGGGGCTTCACCCACGAGGGATCCTCGATGGCGCAGGGCTCGTTCAGATTGTAGATCAGCTGCGAGGCCAGGATGTCCCGGGCATCGTCACTCACGATGACCGTCCTCCAGGGCGAATTGAACGGAGCCTGGAGATAGCCGCGCACCCCTTTCTTGTCCGGCACCAGATGGGCCTTCAGCCGGAAATTCACATCATCCACATCGAGGAGCATGGCGGCATAGTGCACCAGCGCGGCCTCATGGATGTTGATGTACAGCCCGTCATCGGACCGCAGCATCAGCGGAGTCTGTACGGACAGCCCGCCCTCGGCCTTAGTCTCGTAGGTCTTCAGGTACAGCCTGCTCTCTATCTCATCCTCCAGACCGGATATCCGGGCAGTGGAGTATGCAAACTCGTTGGAGTCGTAATCTCCGGGAATGCAGTAGGCCAGATGGTCGCCGGAGAGGTTGAACTCGGTCTGCTCCCCGCGCAGGGTCAGATAGTTCAGATGCTCCTGCTCGGGAACCTCATAGCGGAAACCCAGTCCGTCGTCGAAGAGGCGGAAGCGCACGGTCACCACACGGCCGGTCTCCTCCTGCTCCAGAGTCAGGGCCATCTCATGAAAATGGTCCCTCACCTCGGCATACTCACCCCACACCGGACACCAGCTCCTGTCCACGGTATCCCGGCTCACGGCCACAACCGAGAAGCCGCCGGTCAGGTCCGCCTCGTCGCTCACCAGTCCCAGGCGGCTGGGGGTAATGACGGGCAGTCCCTTGTAGGTCAATTCATAAGTCACCGTCCCTCCGGTGCACCCGACATTGAGGGACAATTCCCCGGAGGGAGAGCTCATCTGCTGCGCTCCCGCCTCCGAAGGCAGGACGGCCGTCAGGAGGAGAAGGGCAGCGGCTGTTATCAGATTCTTTTTCATACAGTTTGTTTTATCATTTTTCAGGACAATTCAGTAGCATCGGAGAGCGTCACCCGTCCTCTTCGCACCGGCACCGTGATGTCGCTGCCGGCTCCCGCCGCATTATGCGAGTATATGCGGATGCAGGAATGGTCCATCTCCTCCGCATTGTCGGGGATGTGGACGGTGAAGACTCCGGCCTTATGGTAGGAAAGGCATTTGTGCCCCAGCAGGGTATTCTGCCACAGCACCAGGTAGCTGGCAGGGGTGTTGTCCACCTTGACGGTGAACTCCCGGCCGCCCATGTCGGTACCCACCACGGTTACCGAAGGTACGGTCTGCGCCTTGGGGGGCTCCCGCTTGAGCACGATCACCCCGCTCTCCTCCCCTGTGGTCACTCTGACCGTAGAGATGTTGCGGGAGGCCGGCCCGGCGACCACCAGCACCGTATCCATGCTGTCCGGGGAGAGCGGCACCACCGTATAGTCGTTACAGGTCAGCCCGTCCACCCGGCCGATTCCGGGGAAGTAGTCCCGGACCACCAGCAGGGTCGTATCGGACATAAGCACGCAGGGTCTTGCCGGTGCGGACTTCTCGTCGAAGAAGGGGTTGCGCTCCACCCTGTACGAACAGGACGCAGCCATAAACAGTATGACTGCCGCTGCTGTCATCAATCTGAATGCTTTCATTTCAAATATTGAATACTACGGAAGAATACGCGCCCATGGTCAAACGGGGCACATCCCCGCCGCGGTCCATGGACACCTCGCCCTGGACGGAGACCGTACCGGTGACGGTGTCGTGCAGAAGGAAGTTGATCTCGCCTCCGCTGAAGTTGTGCAGCACCAGTACGCGGCCCTCCTCACTCTCCATGATCCAGGCGCAGAGCGCGGGAAGGGAGGCCAGGGTCTCATTGTAGAGGTCGTGACGAACCATCCGGCCGTGAGCCAGGGCAGGACAGGCGTGACGGGCCTGGGCAAAATCCTTGTACACCCGGAAGACGGACGAAGCGTCGGCAGCCTGCTCGGAGACGGAGGCTGTCGGAAGGGTAATCTCGGACTTGTCGGTATAGGAGGACAGCTTGGTGTTGTAACTGTCGCCCCAGTTCATGGGGATACGCACGTATTCGTCCCCGTTGTCCTTGACCCCTGTGTAGCCCAGCTCCTCTCCATAGTAGATGTAGGGCTCGCCGCCGGCGGTCAGAAGTACTGCTCCGGCCAGACGCATCTTAGCCGTAGACTCGCCCAGGTCGCTGCCGGCCCGGTTCTCGTCGTGGTTGGAAAGCTTGGTGGCCTCGATATAGTCAGGACGCACGGCGGCATACTCCTGCTGATAGGACAGGATGTCCTTCACGAAGGTGTTGCCGGTACCGGAGTTGATGCCCGAAGATAGTCTCCACCAGAAGGAGAAATCGAAGGCCGCGGGCAGACCGGCATAGTACGGCGCCACGACATTGTGTTCGGAGAGGACCTCTCCCACCATGTAGAACGGCTCGCTGCCCTGATAGTATCCGTTCATGGCATCATAGAACTTGGCCAGGAAGGTAGGGTTCTCGTCAGAAGTCTCGCTGTGGTAGATATGCTTCACTGCATCGAGGCGCATGCCGTCCACTCCGGCATCCACCCAACCCTGTCCGATGCGGACGAGCTCCTGGAATGCCGGAGACTGCTCGGCCTGTGCGGCAGGACCGTAGTTGAAGTCAGCGAACCACGAAGTCCACAAATGCGAGTGATAGAACAGGGTTCCGGGCATGAGGATGTCCCGCACCGCGTTGTTGTCCTCGGAGGAGAACAGCGGCATTTTCACCCCGTACTGGATTACTGCGTTTTCGGAATTTTCAGCGCCGTACTTGGTGCCGGGAGTCCAGTCATCGGTCCCCTCGGTTCGGATCAGAAAACCCCACGGGGAGTTGAAATCCACCGTCAGGGAATACATTCCGCCGCCGTCATCGTAGAATTTGAAATATTGCCCGGGGTCTCCGGCATAAAGGAATTTGTCATTGTCCGTGGCGGGAGCTGTATTCTCCGGATCAGCAGGAGCATCGGTGCGGGTCACTGTAACCGTCGGAGCTGCAGGATTCGACCAGTCCATGACAAATTCCATCACGCCCTCAGCGTCATTGCTGGCCACAAACCACTGTCCTGAATCGTATCCGTTTGCTCCCTCGGATGCTATCATGGGTATCCGCCCGGCCTCAATATCTGCGGCGGGATTCTCCGAGAACGTGTAGAACTCGCGGTAAGGGCTGCCCGCAGACGCACAGGCGTCCAGGAACCAGGGGTGGTCGCTGCCGCTGTGATTGAGGACATAGTCGATGTATATCTTGATGTCCCTCTCGTGGGCCGCGGCCACCAGGGCACGGAAATCCTCCATCGTGCCGAAATCCGGATTGACTGCTGCATAGTCAAGCACATCGTATCCGTGATAGGACATGGCAGGATGAATGGGCGAGAGCCACAAGGCCGTCGCTCCGAGCGAGTCCAGGTAATCGAGTTTGTCGATGATGCCCTGAAAGTCGCCTATGCCGTCTCCGTCCGAGTCCGCGAAGGAATACACCAGCAGCTGGTAGGTAATCTCCGCATTCTTCGTCCCGTCCCACTCGATGGGGTCAGCGGTCAGCAGTCCGGAGGGGCCCTCCTCTATATCCTTGGGTTTGTCGGGATTGCAGGCACAGAGCGAGGCTCCCAGCAGCAGTGTTAATGTCAGGTAAGCAGTTCTTTTCATCATGGGTCACTATATTAAAAAGGGCGGGATGTTCAGTATCCCGCCCTCCATTAAACTTTCCTGTTATTCAGCAGTTGTAAGCGTCAAGGTCTCAGCCGTTACGTCGTAGGTCATGTTGTAATTACCCATAGCTCCTCCGATATTGGGACCGTCCTTAACAACATCAAATGCAATACCAGAGCCTGAGAAGGATGCTCCATCTGCCAGACCGCGGTTATCAGTCCAGTCACCGGCCCATCTTAGCTTGAACTCACCCTGAACAGGTGCGGGGACAACAGTTGTCCACGTATTGGCCGAAGCATCGAATACCATGGGTACATCCTTTGTCCAGCTGTCTCCGTCTATCATACCATGAGCACTCCATCCGAGGAGGAATATCTCGTTAGTGTTAGCATTGTAAACTATCACCTGCTTTCCTACCTGATCTGCTGCAACTCCTATATCCTCACCACCAGCGGCTGTAGGAACTCCGATTTCGATGGGCTCTCCCTTTACGGCTGCACCGGCCTGGGTATCCCAGCTGTTATTGAAGCGAATCTTGAATGCCGTGGTCTCCTCAAAAGCCAGTGCAGGACTTGTCCAGATACCGCTTCCGGCAGGGAATTCGGTCATATAGATATCGTATGTCCAGTCGCTTCCTTCGAACGTTCCGATAACACCCCAGAGATTATCCTTAATTTCCGGCTGCTCGGGCTCCTCAGGCTGCTCGGGCTCGTCGGAACCTGTGCCGTAGTCATCGGTGCTGATACGGGTCGTGGGGTTGTCCCAGTCGTTGAGGTCGATGTACACCCTGTAGTTTCCGGCATCGACTGTGATAGGATCTCCGCCAGCCACTACTTCAGAGATGTTGCCTCCGAATACCACGTCGGTATTGCCTCCAGATACACGGACAGTGTAGCCCTGACCCTCGGCTATCTGAGCATCAGCGTGGAAGTGTCCGGTAGCACGGTCACACTCCATGGGTACTTCGGTGGAGCCGACTACCAGCGTAACTCCGTCGAACCATACCACAGGGCTGAGTGTCAGAGTAGACTTCACGAAGTGGAAGTTGTAGTAACGGTGTGATGTGTAGTTGGAGATGTTTCCGCTGCCGCCGTCGTCAATCAGAGTTACAGAAGGAGCCTCGGGCTCTGTGGAGCTGGAAGCACCTGTTCCCCAGTTGCCGTGGTCCCAGTCAGCAGCTCCGGTCAGCTTGAAGCCGAAGTCGGTAGTACCCTCACCGAAGTCCACGACACCGGTGTAGTTCTCCTCATCCTCGGAATAGCTGTACAGGAAGGCTGTCTGGCCGTGGTCCCATCCGCAGAATCCACCGATCACATATACCGAAGGATATGTCTTGGGAGCATAGAACGGAGTGATGACAGTAGAGAGAGTAGTGGAAACAAGCGATACGCCTGATATTACAGAAGACTCTCCGAACATCTCTGCCTCTACTCTCAGATATACCTGCACGGGGATATCCGAGGGACAGTTGAAGTTCATCAGAACTGCATTGATGGTATTGGCGTCGATGACGATACCGTTTTCGACTTCTGTAGTGGATGCCAGGGATCTCTTAGTGGAGAAATCCTCGTTGATATCAGCGTATGCGGTATACCTCATACCCGTAGGGAGGTTGAAGTCAGCCTCGGAGAAAGTGAGGGTAGCGAAAGCTCCGCCCTCTTCCAGTACGTAGGATTCAGCCAGGACTGTCTCCACTACAGGAGGAACAGCGTTCTCAGGATTGTAAGTCACGATTTCCTTCTCGGCGCAGGATGCCAGCGCAAGTACGGAGATCATGGCGGCTGAAGCTATATAGAAAAACTTTTTCATATCGTTTCTTATCATTTAGCGTTATCTGTTAATAACCGGGGTTCTGCTCCAGCAGGCTGTTGGAGTTGATCTCAGTTGAAGGAATGGGGAAGAGGTTGAAACGCTCATCCACACCTGTTCCTTCCTGCACACCGCCTTTCCAGTCCCACAGGTAGGTGGAGGAGGTCAGCAGACCGAAGCGGACGAGGTCCTGACGGCGGACGTTCTCCCAGTAGAGCTCACGGCCGCGCTCGTCGATGATGTCGTCGAGAGTAATAGTAGATACTGCAGGCAGACCGGCTCTTTCAAGCACTGCGTTGTAGGCATCCAGACCGCTCTGGCTCAGACCGGAACCGCGGAGCTGGGCCTCGGCGAGCATCAGGTATGCGTCGGCAGCCCTGAAGATGGGATAGTCGGTATCGGGATACGATGAAGTGCTGTTGTCGGCGGGAGAGCCGTCATGCTTCAGGTTGGTGAACTTCATCTGGCAATATCCGTTGGAGAACAGAGAGTTGTCCACAATATCACGTATATGCACCTCTGCACCTTCGAATTCAGAAGCATCGGTAAACAGGTATCTCTGATCAGCATCCTCATCAAAGAGGTCGAGGAACTGAGGGGTTACTACGAGACCGCCCCATCCGTCATTGGTTCCGAGAGCGCCCTGCCATGCGGGGTTACCGGAAACGATGGAGCCCTTGATTACGAAGTTGGTGCTGCCGTAGGTCTGAATGTTGGTTCCGTCGCTCTGCACTGCGAAGATGATCTCAGGGCTGAGATTGTTGTCAGCCGAGAAGTTCCACTGATAACCGTTCTCGCCGGTATTGAGGGACATGGTGCTGACAATTTTCTCGCACTCGGCTGCGCACTCGTTCCAGGCTGTAACCTGGCCGTTGGTGAATACTTCAGCGTTCAGATAGAGCTTGGCCAGCAACATGGTGGCGAACTCCTGGCTTACACGGCCGTACTCGGTCTGTGAGATGGGAAGGAGGTCGTCACGGAAACCGTTCTCGCCGGCAATTTCCTCTACGAGCCAATTATAGAGGTCAGGACGCATGATCTGCTCGGGGCCGGTAGCGCCTACGGAATTGGCCTCAGTAGCGAAAGGCACATTGCCGAAAAGGTCGATGGCGTGATAGTAGCTGAGAGCCCTGAGACCCCTGGCCTGGGCGATCATGTAATCCATCTCCTCTCCCTGGAACTCATCAGCGGCAGCCTGTCCGCGGCGGATGAACTCGTTGCAGAGACCGATCTGATAGTAGATACGGGAGAACATAGCTGTTACGAATACGTCGGAGGTAGTCCAGCTCAGTCCGTGGAGGGACTTGATGGTCTGGTCGTTCCAGCATACGCTGGCCTCGTCTGTAGGAAGCTCCTGCAGGTGGAAAAGAGCACGCATGTACTGACCGTAACCGCCGTCGATACCGTCGATATCGGGGGAGGAGTCAGGACCTTCGGAAGCGCTGACTGACAGACCGCCGTAGCACTTGGCCAGCAGCTGCTGGTAGGCCTCGATGCTGTTGAGCACTTCCTCAGGCGTCTGGATATTGGGATCGATAGGGGTTACATCCAGGTCCTGCACGCAGGAAGTGGTGAAGAGAGCCGCTACCGATACCGCTATGGCTGTGAATATTGTAGTAATTCTTTTCATGATTTCAGTTCTCCTTTATATTAGAAGTTGTACTTAAGACCGATGATGTAGGTGCGGGGACGGGGGTACAGGTTGTTGTCGATACCTCCGAAGACCTCAGGGTCGATGCCCGAGTACTTGGTGATGGTGGCTACGTTCTGGACTGTACCGAAGAGGCTGAGGCTGCCGCCCTTGCCCAGATCGAAGAGATAGCTGAGGGTGATGCGGTCGATCTTGAAGAAAGAACCGTCCTCTACCCAGTAATCAGACAGATAGGCTGCCTGGTTGAAGCCCCATGCAGGAGCGGCTGTCATACAGTTGCGGACAAAGGAGTTGGTCCACAGGTCGGACAGCAGGGACAGACGGGAGGCGTTGTTGTTGTACACCATGTTGCCGAGGCTTCCGTGACCGGCGATGGCCAGGGTCAGGTTCTTCCAGGACACCGAGGTGTTGAAACCGAGAGTCCATACAGGGCTGGCCTGTCCGAGGTAGTAGAGGTCGTCAGCGTCGATGACACCGTCACCGTTCTGGTCTACATACGCACCGGGGATGGGAGCGCCCTCTGTGTCGTAAATCTGCTGGTATACATAGAAGGTGTTCATAGGATAGCCCACCATGTGTCTCTGTATCGTGTTGCCGACACCGCCGCTGATACCGCCGGTGGCTACTCCGGTGTAGCCCTCACCGTCGTTGGTGGTCAGTTTGGTGATGCGGTTGTGGTTGTATGCGAAGTTGGCACCGATGGTCCAGTTCCAGTTCTGGGTCTGGATGGGAATACCGGTTATTTCGAACTCAACTCCCTTGTTGACCATCGATCCGATGTTGGCGAAGAGGTAGTTGGTCAGGTTGGCACCGGCCGCTACAGGTGTGTAGTTGAGCAGGTCAGTGGTCTCCCTGTAGTATACGTCCAATGTACCGAACAGTCTGTCATTCAGGAAACCGTAGTCGATACCGATGTTGTAGGTGGTGGTGGTCTCCCACTTCAGGTCGGCGTTGTAACCGTTAGGAGTGATAGGCACGATTACCTGTCCGTTGAACATATAGTAGCTGCCGATCAGGTTGGTCTGGTATGTAGGTATGGACTGGTAAACGTCACCTATGTCCTGCTGGCCTGTCTGGCCCCAGCTCAGACGGAGCTTGAGGTCGGATACTGCCTTGGAGTCCTTCAGGAAGCTCTCGCCCTTGATATTCCATCCGAAGGCTACGGAAGGGAAGAAACCCCACTTGTTGTTGGTAAAGCGGGATGTACCGTCCCAGCGGACTGTGGCTGTCAACATATAGCGGTTGTCGTAGTTGTAGTTGGCACGGCCGAAGAAGGATACGAGGTAGTACTCGCTCTTGTTGTGGAACTCGGATAGAGTGGCCACGCTGCCGGCTACGGGATCGGGCTGGGTCTCTGAGATGCTGTTGCTCTCGGTGTAGAAGTGCTGCCAGGAGTAACCGGCCATGACACCGAAGCTGTGCTTGTTTATCTCCTTGGAATAGTCGGCGTAGGCCTCGAGGGTCATGTCGCGCTTGGTCTGGTCATAGGGGTTGTTGAGACCGCGGCCGGCCTGGGTCTGGTTGTGATAGGACTGCTCGGCGCCGTAGGGCACGGTTACAGTTCCGTTGGAGTGAGAGTAGTCCATACCGAGGTTGAGGTTCAGCCTCAGGTCCTCTAAGCCGTGAATCTTATAGTCGAACTGGGCGTTTCCGATGAAACGGGAAGCCTTGGACACGTCATTGCGCTGTATGAGAGCAGCCAGAGGGTTGATAGTGGACTGGGTGTTGGGCTCGAATTCACCGTTCACCATCTCTCCCCACATCTGATATCCGTCCAGACCGTGCTCGCTGTATACAGGCTGGGTAGGGTCGTACTCGATGGCTGCGGAGATGGCTCCGGTGTTGGCGAAGCGGTTGTTCTGGAACATTCCCTTACCGTTGAGGGAGATGGTCAGATGGTCGTCGAACAAGGTCGGAGTCAGGTTCAGGGAGATGGTTCCTCTCTCCATGCTGGAGGTTTTCAGAGTACCTTTTTCATTAAGGTAACCTCCGGACACACGGTAGGGCATGAAGCCGGCCTCACCGAACTTGAAGTTGCCCTGCAGGCCGACGTTGGCCTCGTGGCTCATGCCGAGCTGGTAGATCTGCTTCTGCCAGTCTGTATTGGCATCGCCCAGTGCCAGATAGCCCTGAGAGGTCTCGCTGCCGGTATATGCAAGCATGGCGGCCCTCATCTCGTCACCGGTCATCACGTCCAGATACTTGGCGTTCTGAGAGATGGAGAGAGTGTAGTCAGCATTCACATGAGGTACTGCGGAATCGTTCCTGCTGCCCTTCTTGGTGGTGATGATGATCACACCGTTGGACGCACGTGAACCGTAGATGGCGGTTGCAGAAGCATCCTTGAGGACTGTGAAAGTCTCGATATCGGCGGGGTTTATGGATGAAAGCTGGTCAGCCACACCGCTGATACCCTCGTTGGTGATAGGCAGACCGTCGATCACGATCAGAGGAGAGTTCTGGGCGTTGAGGGACGAACCGCCGCGGATACGGATAGTGGAACCGGAACCGGGCGCACCGTCGCCTTCTGTAATAACGACACCGGCCGACTTACCTTTCAGCATCTCGGTAGGTGAGGTAACCGCACCCTTGTTGAGCTGGTCAGCGCGAACTGTGGCCACCGATCCGGTAAGGTCTTCCTTCTTGACTGTACCGTAACCGATTACCACCACTTCCTCGAGCATCTCTGTGTCATCCTCGAGAGTGATGATGGGAGGCATCTGGTCGGCCTGGAATACGAGTGTCTTGTAACCGATGAGCGAGATTTCGATCATCGAGGAAGCAGAGGAAACGGTAAGAGTAAAGTTACCGTCCATGTCTGATTCCGTACCATTGAGGGTCCCCTGTTCGAGGACTGCAGCTCCGATTACGGGTCCTATCGCATCGACGATCTGACCTTTCACAGTGTACTGTGCGAAGGCGCTCGTCAGCGAGAGGAGTGTAATCGAGATCAACGCTGTCATCAATCTTTTCATACGTTAACTGTTAATTGATTGTACTTAAAATGAGTTTGTTGTTATTTCTTACGGAAAAGCCGCAGCTGCACCGGGTCGTCCTTGTCCTCCACGAAGATGACGGAGACCGCCGCTATCAGAAGGCACAGGCCCGAGAACACCATGGCGTAGATAGTGTGACCGCCGTACACATGGTTGACCATGAAGCCTCCCAGGAGGCCGTTGCATACCTGCGGTATAGTGATGAAGAAGTTGAAGATACCCATGAAGACTCCCATCTTGGCGGGAGGCAGCGAGCCGGCGAGGATAGAGTAAGGCATGGCCAGGATGCTGCCCCAGGCGATGCCGACTCCTATCATGGATATGATCAGGAGGTTCGGGTTCTTGAAGATGAAGAAGGAGGCGAAACCGAGGGCTCCCATCAGCAGAGAGACGGAATGGGTGGCCTTGCGGCCTATCCTGGAGGCTATCCAGGGCAGGAGGAAGGCGTAGACAGCGGCCACACCATTATATATACCCTGCAGGACGCCTACCCAGTCACCGGCATTGCCGAATTCCACTGAGGCCCGGTCGACGGTGTTGTAGCAGTGCTCGGCCACAGCGGGGGTCATGTACACCCACATGGAGAAGAGGGCGAACCAGGAGAAGAATTGGACCACACCCAGCTGCAGCATCGTCTTGGGCATGCGGCCGAAGTCCTTGAAAATCTCCAGGAAACCTCCGTCTTTCTCTTTCTTCTTACCGGGTTCGGGAGGATACTCGGAGGTACTGATGACCGTCCACAGCACGCAGAGCAGCAGGACTGCGGAGCCGATGTAGAAGGCCGTGCGCACGTTCGGAGCCACGCCGCCCGCTTCCGCAGGAGTGTTGGACATTCCGAACCAGTTGGTCAGCACATAAGGAAGGACGGCACCGACAACAGCGCCGATACCGATAAGGGATGTCTGCATCGAAAAGCCGAGCGTCCTCTGCTCCGAAGGCAGCTTGTCGGCGACCAGTGCCCGGAAAGGCTCCATGGCCACATTGATCGAGGCATCCATAATCATGAGAATACCGGCGCCTATCAGCAGAGGAGACAGGAAACCGGCAAGGGAAGGGGAGTTGGGCATAAGGAACAGCATCAGGGAGGCCAGTATGGCTCCGATCAGGAAGTAGGGACGTCTCCTGCCGAGGCGGCACCATGTGCGGTCGCTGTAGTGCCCTATGATGGGCTGGACGATCATGCCCGTGATGGGAGCCGCCAGCCAGAAATAAGACAGATGGGCCACATCAGCTCCGAATGACTGCAGGATCCGGCTGACATTGGCATTCTGCAATGCCAGGCCGAACTGAATCCCGAGAAACCCGAAACTCATGTTGAAAATCTGCATGAATGTCATTCTCTTCTTTTCCATAGAGAGTCTGTATGCGGTTTAATAAGCAGGGCCAAAATTATACTTCCCACACCTTTTAAACATTATAGTTTCCGACGGACCGTGGGAAATCCACGACGAATTGTAACATTTTTTTAACAAATTGGAAATATCCGTCATCTTTCTTAACTTTGCATCCGCTATGAAAGTCCTGATAATAGAAGACGAGATACCCGCCCAGCAGATACTTCTCAGACTCCTGGGCCGATACTTCCCCGACTTCACCATCATGGGGATACTTGACTCCGTGGACACGGCTGTCAACTTTCTCAAGCATCAGACTCCGGACCTTATATTCATGGACGTGGAGCTCTCCGACGGCAGGAGCTTCGAGATATTCCGGCAGGTGGACATCACCTGTCCGGTCATAGTGACCACCGCCTACACGGACTACGCTCTGGACGCATTCCGGAACAAGTGCATCGACTATCTGATGAAGCCGATAGAGGACGAAGCTTTCAGGGAATCCGTCAACAGATGCATGCAGTTATGCGGGGTAACTGCCGCGCAGAAAACGGCGCCCGATGTAACAGCCTACGCCAAACCAGTCCATAAGCATCACTTTACCATCAAGTTAGGGAGCCAGATATTAGTTATTGACGTAAACGACATAGCCTACTTCTATTCCAACGAGAAGTCCACATGGCTGGTAACCCGCGACGGCAAGCAGTACATGACCGACGATTCGCTGACTGCCATAGAGAACGAGGTGGACCCGGCCAAATTCTACAAGATATCCAGGAAATGCCTGGTGGGGCTCTCCTCCATCTACACTATCTCGAAATATTTCAATTCCAGGCTGAAGGTCACTCTCTCCCCGAAGAACATCGAGCCGGTGATCGTCCCCCGCGACCGCGTCCAGTCCTTCATGGAATGGCTCGAGGGCGCGTAGGCCGGGCTACTGGATAAGAGGGATGCGCACGATGAATTCCGAGTCCGTCTTTTCGGTCACCACCCTGCGGTTGAAGAGTATCTCGTACTGACGGCTGATGTTCTGCAGGCCGGTGCCGGTGGAGACGCCCGGCTCAGTCTTCTTGGGATTGAGGTTGTTGCGGACGACGATATGACGCATCCCGACGCCTATGGAGATGTGCAGGGCGCTGGAAGAGTTGACCACGTTGTGCTTGACGGCATTCTCCACCATCACCTGTAGGGTGCAGGGGATGATCCTGGCTCCGTGATACTTGTCCGGGATGTCTATGTCAGTGACGAAACTCTCCCCGAACCTCTCCCGCAGCAGGTCGCAGTACTTGCTCACGAACTCCAGCTCCTCCTCCAGCATCACCAGCGTATGCTTCTCCAGCTTCAGGAAATAGCGGTACACCCCCGCCAGCTTCCCCGCATAATCACTGGCCCTGTCGGCGTCCTCATGTATCAGGTACTGCAGGACTGTCAGGCAGTTGAAGAGAAAATGGGGGTTGGTCTCGCTCTTGAGCAGCTGGTACTGGTAGTTGGCCCTGGCCCGCTGCTCGGCCTCCGCGGCGACGGCCTTGCGGTTCGTCCAGCGGTAATAGAAAATAAGGTCGGTGATGAGTATCGCGACGGCGTTGAACACCAGGTTGCTCACGTATGTGAAGAGAAAGAGCCGGCTAAAGAACTTACTTCCGTCCACTACCTGCGGGTACTGCCATATCCGGATCAGCAGGGAGGTCAGGAAGGCCATCAGGGCGATGGCGCCCACCTCCACCAGCGACCGGACTATGGTCCTGCCGCTTCCGTACGGGAAGAAGCGCACCAGCAGCACGACGATGAGGATGTCTCCCAGGATGGCCCCGAAGGTCAGGGAATAGTTGGACAGCGTCTGAAAGAGGAAATCTCCGAAATACAGGCCGAAACTCTCGTAGAACAGAGGCATAGCCCTCTCGATCAGTATCCTTGCGAACAGGACAATGATGATGATGACCATCAGGTCGACGGTCGAGACCTGGCTGCGCCCTCCCCTATTGCTGCTTTCCTCCGACATGCCAGTCCCTGCGTACTAAGAGGACGATCACCAGTCCCAGAAGCCCGGTGGTGACCATCGTGACTATGACATTGATCCACACTCCCCAGGAAGGCACCAGCTTCTCCAGCAGCCCGGCGCCCTCGGTCCCGATGTAGAAACCGGCGAAGCACGAGAGGAAGGCCAGCCCCAGGAAGACGTCGAAAGAAGCCCTGTAGAACTTGATAAGGGCGAAGACCATGCCTATGGTCAGGCAGGTGAGGAAGATGCCGTCACCTATCTTGGTGTCGTGAAGTGCCAGACAGGCAATCGCGTGGGCGAGGACGAAAACCAGTACTATGACATTGGCCCTGAGCACGTCACTCCTCGCATTGCCCGTTCTTGAGAAAAACCGCTTCATAGTCACATGATATTTCTGTAAAATTAACGATTTTTCCATACATTTGCAAAAATTCTGAACGATGATTATTCATTTTTCCATCAACTTCCGCACCGCCTGGGGGCAGAACCTCTATATCTCGGGGTCCGTGCCCGAGCTCGGAGGCGGTGACCCGGCCAAGGCCGTACCCATGAACTACACCCCAGGAGATTTCTGGAAAACCGACATCAAGATAACGGACCTCGAGGAAAGGGTCCTGTCCTACAAATACTTCGTCAAGTCAGACAACGGTTCCACCTTCTACGAGGCCGGCAGCGCAAGGGTTCTGGGCCTGAACAGCGCGTCCCGCGAGCTCTTCCTCAACGACGAGTGGCAGGGCAATTCGGCGGACGCCCCCTTCCTCACAGCCCCCTTCTCGGAGATATTCTTCTCCCACGCCCACCGCGAATCCACCCAGACACACCTCCACTCACGCGAGGTCATCATCAGAGTGACGGCCCCGGCAGTGGAGCAGGACTGCGTCCTCGCCATATGCGGAGACGTCCCCTTACTGGGAGGATGGAATCCGGCCATGGCATTGGAGATGACTCCCGTGCATGGTTCCCGCTGGACCGTACATCTGCCCGCGGGGAAACTGGGCAGGAGGCTGGAATTCAAGTTTATCAAGCGCAACACCTCCGACGGCAGCATCATCTGGGAGGACAGGGACAACCGGGTCCTGGAACTGCCGGGCGACATCACACCCCACCAGACATGGTCCGTGGAATATTCCCAGGCGGCATTCCACCTGGGCAGGCCCCGTTTCTCCGGCACCGCCGTACCGGTATTTGCCCTCAAGACACAGAACAGCTGCGGCATAGGCGACTTCACCGACCTCAAGACATTCGGAGACTGGATCCGCTCCATAGGCCAGAACGTCATCCAGATACTGCCTGTCAACGACACCACCTCCACCGGCACCTGGACCGACTCCTACCCCTACGGAGGCATCACCGTCATGGCCCTGCACCCCATATTCATCAGCATCCCCGCCATAGGCCCCCTCAGGAACCCGGGACAGCGCTCCGCCTACACCCGCGAGCGGAAAGCCCTGGAGGCACTGACGGCCATCGACTATGAGAAAGTACTGGCCTTGAAGAACAAATATCTCAGGATACAGTTCGAGACCTATAAGGAGGACACCTTCGCCGAGCCGAAATTCCTTTCATTCTACCGCAGCAACAAGTCCTGGCTCCTGCCCTACTGCGCCTTCTGCGCCCTGAGGGACAGCCACGGCACCGCCGATTTTTCCCAATGGGGAGAGGACTCGCGCTGCACCCCGGGACTGCTCGCCCGCGTCAACTCGGAGGACAGCCCCCTCTATCCGGAAATATCCTTCCATATTTTCACCCAGTACCACCTGCACCGGCAGCTGCTGGATGCGGTGCAGTACCTCCATTCGCTGGGCATTGCCCTGAAGGGAGACATTCCCATAGGCATCACCCGCAACAGCGCGGACGCATGGGCTTCCACGGAGCTCTTCCACATGGATTCCCAGGCCGGAGCCCCGCCCGACGACTTTGCGGCAGAGGGTCAGAACTGGGGATTCCCCACATACGACTGGGACAGAATGGCCGAAGACGGCTACCGCTGGTGGAAAGAGCGTTTCCGTCACATGTCGGAGTATTTCGACGCCTACAGGATAGACCACGTGCTGGGATTTTTCCGGATATGGGAGATTCCTCAGGAGCAGACCAAGGGACTGATGGGGCATTTCTCCCCTGCCCTGCCGATGGACTGCGGGGAGATACTCTCCTTCGGATTCGGGTTTGACTTCGCCCGCCACGCCACACCTTATATAAGATACTGGCAATTGAAGGAGATGTTCGGGGAGCACACCGAGGAGGTGATGAGCAAGTACTTGAACAGCAACGAATACGAGGTATTCACCCTCAAGGAGGAGTTCAACACGCAGAGGAAGATCGAGGAGTATTTCGGGCCGGAGCAGAACGATATCAAGGACGGCCTGCAGGCCCTCGTCAGCGAGGTGCTCTTCCTCGAGGACAGCAAGCGTCCCGGACTCTTCCATCCCAGGATTTCCGCCCAGTTCACATACTCCTACCGCGACCTGCCGGAAGACCAGAAAGCGGCCTACAACCGGCTCTATGACCACTTCTTCTACAAGAGGCACAATGAGTTCTGGAGGGATTCAGCCCTGCGCAAGCTCCCCGAGGTGACCGCCGCCACCGACATGCTTACCTGCGCGGAGGACCTGGGCATGATTCCGGATTGCGTGCCGGAGGTCATAAGGGACCTGAAGATACTGTCACTGGAGATATTCCGCATGTCCAAGGATCCCCGCGAGCCCTTCGGAGATCCCGCCCGCTATCCCTACATGAGCGTATGTACCACCGGCACCCACGACACCAGCACTCTCAGACAGTGGTGGGAAGAAGACCGGGGAATATCATCGGAGTACTGGCACAGGATGCTCCACGAGGGAGGCGACGCACCCTACTTCTGCGAGCCCTGGCTCTGCGAGAAGATCATACGCATGCACACCGCATCCCCGGCCATGCTGACCATACTGCCCCTGCAGGACTGGCTGTCCGTGGACGGAGATGTCAGGGCACAGGACCCGGCAGCCGAGCGCATCAACGTACCTTCGATACCCAAATACTACTGGAGATACCGCATGCACCTGCCGATAGAAGAACTTACCGCCAACCAGAAACTTACCGCTAAACTCAAAGAACTGTCAAGAAGATGAATTCCAACGATGGAGCCGCCGGCTCAGAAACTGCCCCGAAACGCAGAAAGGGCATACGCATAGCCCTTCACTGGCAGATACTCATAGGCATAGCGCTAGGTGCCGCCTATGGCATATTCCTGCCTCACTGGACACAGTACATAGAGTGGATAGGAGACCTGTTCCTCAACGCCTTGAACATGATAGTCATTCCCCTCATAGCCTCGTCCATCTTCATAGGAGTGGCCGGCATGGCGGGAGGCAACCTGGGCAGGGTACTGGGCAAGACTCTCTCCTATTACCTCCTGACCACCCTGACAGCCATCATCATAGGCCTGGCTCTGGTATCTGTCATCAGACCGGGCGTAGGCAGGGACGTGGTGCTCACCGGCAACGCGGAGAGCATAGCCACCCAGGACGTACACATGATCGACCAGCTCACAGGCATAGTGCCGTCCAACGTCTTCGCAGCCATGGCCGACGGAAACATCCTCCCCATCATCTTCTTCATGGTCCTTCTGGGCATCTTCTCCACCAAGCTGGATAAGAAGCACTACACCGTGCTGCTGGACTTCTTCACCGCTGTCTACGAACTGATCATGAAAGTCACGATGGCGATCATAAAGCTCACCCCCATAGGCATATTCTCCGTAATGGCCTGCATGATAGGGAAGCAGGCCGGAGACCCGGACGCCCTGATAGGGATAGTCAAGGGGCTCGGGTTGTTCGTACTCACTGTCTGGGCAGGATGCCTGATACACGGAGGCCTGGTGCTGCCGGGCACTGTATGGGCACTGGCCCGCATCAACCCTTACAAGCACATGCGCCGGGTATCCACCCCCATGCTGACGGCATTCACCACCTGCTCGTCCAACGCCACCCTGCCCCTGTCCATCCGCTACTCCCAGGCGTGCGGAGTATCGGAAAAACTGGCAGGACTGACACTCTCGCTCGGCAGCACCGTCAACATGAACGGCACGGCCCTGTTCGAGTGCGTATCGGCTCTGTTCATAGCCCAGCTCTACGGCATCGATCTGACTATAGGGCAACAGATTACTGTAGTACTTACCTCCCTGATGGCAGCTGTAGGCTCTGCCGGCATACCCATGGCCGGAATAGTGATGATGGCCATCGTCTTCAACGCAGTGGGACTGCCGATGGAGGGAGTGGGTATAATTCTTGCTGTACAGCAGATCTGCGAGATGCCCCGTACCTGTCTCAACGTATACGGAGACCTGTGCGGAGCTGTCATCGTAGCCCGCTCGGAAGGGGATAGAATCACCGTCTGAACGCATTGCCACATTGTCAGAACAAAACGCCACTTTTATGACAGCACATATCAAAACTCTTTTGTCCATTCTGACAGCCTCTGTCTGCCTGACATCGCTGCTGACAGGCTGCCAGTCCGCCCCGGCTCCTGCCATGGAAGGGCACTATACCCTTCAGGCTCAGAGCGTGCAGGTCAACGGAACGATTATCAACATCACTGACTGGCCAGGCAGCTCTGTCACGATATCCGCAGTTGACGACGAGACTGTAACAGTCAGCATTGACAGCCTTCTGCTCGGTTTCGACACCCTTACCGTCTCCGCCACCGCCGCCGGGGAAGGGAAAGACAAATACACCTTTTCCGGCACATACAGCGGTCAGGACAGGGACATCTCCGTCTCCGGGACAGTCGACGGCTCCGCGCTGTCACTCAGCATCACCGACACCTGCACATCCCCTGTCACAGGAAGGTGGACTGTCGCCCGCGGTGAGGACGCTCTGGCGGATATCAGCATTACATACAGTTCTCCCGCAGTGACGGAAATCGAAGTAGGAGGCGGCATCACGCTGCCTGTGGAAACAGCCGTAGAGCTGATGAATGAACTTGTACGCCAGAATCTCACCACTACGCTTGACAACCTGGACTACATCGAGCTGGACCGCACCGGCTACCTGAACATATCCTGGAAAGGAGACATCAGTACGGAACTGGAGCCACTGCTGACCGGAGTCGTCCAGTACTGGCCGGCTCCCGATGACTCGTGGATTCACCTCTATCTGCGCCGCACCATCACTGACGCCGTAGGCTCGCCCGTATCCCCCATTGACTTCGCCCTGGCCTATTCCATTGACGGTTCCGGTTCACCTGTGCTGGAAATCAACCAGGACACTTTCGCCCCTTGGACAGGCGTCCTGATCCTCGCTCTTAGCAGCATGGATGAGAGCACCGCCCCCATCGCCGCTATCCTGAAAGAGATAGCACAGTCGCTCACATTGCCTGAGACGGCATTCTCCATAAGCGTGAACCTGAGTCCGGTACAATAGCCATGACAGCTAAGGCCAAAACAGTATGGTACTGCACCTCCTGCGGCAACGAGACCTCCAAATGGATGGGCCGCTGCCCCGCCTGCGGGGAGTGGAACACCATGAAGGAAGGACTGCCCAGGGACGGTAGGTCCTCCACCGCCGTGCCCTCGCGGGACCGCTCGCTCATCGGGATCTCCGAATCCAGACCGACGGCACTCAAGGACATATCGGTGGATCAGGACAGCCGCATCCTCATTGGCAATAAGGAAGTTGAGCGTATCCTCGGCGGAGGCATCGTTCCCGGATCCATGATTCTCCTTGGAGGCGAGCCCGGCATAGGAAAATCCACGCTGGCACTGCAGATTCCCCTCAGAAGCAAGGGGCTGCGCACTCTCTACGTCTCAGGGGAGGAGTCTCCGAGACAGATCAAGCTCCGCGCCATGAGGCTCCTGCGGCCCGGAGAGGGGGACAATGAGGACAACTGCACCATCCTCGGGGAGACTCAGGTGGACAATATCATCCGCTGCGCTCTGGAACTGCGCCCCGACCTGCTGGTGGTGGACTCGATACAGACCATCTACTCGGAAAATATTGACTCAGCCGCCTCATCCGTCACCCAGGTGCGCGAATGTGCCGCGGCCCTGCTCCGCATGGCCAAGGAGAGCGGTATCCCCGTCATCCTTATCGGACACATCACCAAGGACGGAGCCATCGCCGGGCCTAAGGTCCTGGAGCACATCGTGGACGTGGTCCTGCAGTTCGAGGGCGACACCCGTCACTCGCACCGCATCCTGCGCAGCATCAAGAACCGCTTCGGATCGACGGCCGAGATAGCCATTTTCGAGATGACCGGCACAGGTCTCAGGGAGGTGGAGAATCCCTCCGAGATTCTAACTCCCATGCACAAGGAGAACCTCAGCGGAGTGGCAGTGGGAAGTATGGTGGACGGATCCAGGCCCTTCCTCATCGAGATTCAGGCCCTGGTATCCACCGCCGCCTACGGCATGCCCCAGCGCTCGGCCACCGGCTACGATGCCCGCCGCCTGAACATGCTTCTGGCAGTACTGGAAAAAAGAGCGGGTTTCAAACTATCAGCCAAGGATGTGTTCCTCAATGTGGCCGGAGGCATGCGCGTCGGCGACACGGCCTGTGACCTGGCTGTAGTGGTGGCGGTACTGTCCTCCACCTTCGACCTGGCCGTCAGTCCGGGCATATGCTTCGCAGCCGAAGTCGGACTGAGCGGGGAGATCCGTCCTGTAGGACGTATCGAGGCCCGCATCTCCGAAGCAGCCCGCCTGGGATACCGCGAGATCTACATTTCCTCCTACAATCTTTCCGAAGACCTGCGCCGCAGCATCCCCGCCACCGGTATCCGCGTGGTGGAGGTATCCGACATCGCGGCACTGTGCCGCAACCTCTTCAGGAACTCCCAATAATTAATTCCGGCAACCATGAGAAGACTTCTACTCTCCACCATCATCCTCACGGTCCTGACCACCGGCCTCCGGGCCCAGGACGGCAGCGGCAGGGACATCCCGGCCGAAATCTCCGCCTACGCCGGTCAGGTGCTGAAACAATGGAAGATTCCCGGGCTCTCGCTGGCCGTCATACACGGAGACACCACCGTGTTCTCCGGAGGCTTCGGAGTGAGGGAAAAGGGGAAGAACCCCGGCCAGGACGGAGAATGGACAGCCATCACCGACTCTACCCTCTTCCACATAGGCTCGATGACCAAGGCCTTCACCGCCACGGTCATAGCCTCGCTGGTAGATGAAGGCCTGCTGCGCTGGGACGACACCGTCAAGCACATACTGCCCGACTTCGAATGGTACGATGACAGCGTCGAGTCCGTCATGCAGGTACGCGACCTCCTCACCCACACCACCGGACTGGTGGCCCAGGCCGGAACCTACATCCCCAATCTGGGTTACGGGAGGGATGATATCTACAGGATGTTCAGGTACATAGAGCCGGTCTACCCGTTCCGGGAGAAATTTGCGTACAACAACATCACCTTCATCATCGCCGCCCGCATCATAGAGACCGTCACCGGCCGCAGCTGGGAAGACAACATCCGGGAGAGGATTTTCATTCCGCTGGGCATGACCTCGTCAGTGCCGGGCAGCGAAGGTTACCTGGAGGCAGGGAAGAAAGCCTCCGTAGCCCATTATTTCGGATACTCGAGGGGAAAGAACGGCGGACGCGGCTCCATCTACGTCACCCCGCTTTACGGGGAGGAAAGGGCCCTGCACTGGGTGGACGTAATAGGACCGGCCGGCAGTATCAGTTCCACGGCTCAGGACATGGCCCGCTGGGTACGGTTCCACCTGAACAACGGAGCCGTGGTGCGCACCATAAATCCGGAGAATTCCGAATTCGAATCATCCTTCCCCATGGACTCCACCGCCCTGTCGGATTATTTTCCCGAAATAAGCCCTGCCATGACGGGCGGATTCCGCATCTACCCCTACCGGGACACCGTGCGGCTCATCTCCCGGGAGCAGATGGACTTCCTCCACACAGGCGTGGTCAAGGTACGTCAGGACAGTTCCATGAGACGGGACTACGGTTACTGCTGGTACGTGGAGCAGAATGACAGGTACAAGGTAATCTACCACACCGGCACCACCTGGGGCTTTACCGGAGTATGCGGATTCGTACCGGAGCTGGATCTGGGAATCGCAATCCTGTGCAACTCGGAGGTCTCCGAATACGCCCGGCTGGGACTGATGCGCAGGATCATAGACCTGTACCTTCCAGGAGATACCCTGAGGGACTGGAGTTCCGAGGGTCTGGAACAATGGTTTGAGGATAAAAAGAAACCGGGACGACGGGCCGTGCCCTGCATCATTGAGCGCAGCAGCGTGACACCTGACTTCGAAAAACTGACTGGCCGCTACACGAAACCGGCCCCATTCGGGGATGCGGAGGTAACCTTGAAAAACGGCAGGCTGTATCTGACCATCGGACCGCTCGGATGGACGCACCGTCTGGACCACCACAGGGGCAATGAGTTCTGGCTCAGGTCAGACGGCCACACCTACCCCGTCTTCTTCCACCACTACACGGAGGACTCCACGGAGCCGGTGGATTTCGAGATAGACTTCAACTACAACGAGAATTTCGGACCCTGGATCAGGACTAATCCTTGACAGGCACGTCATCCACCCATACCTGACGCTCGATAGCCTGGTCGAGGGATATCATCGTGTCGGTGCTGGAGATGTAGGGAATGTTCTGGATAGTGTGGACCAGAATCCGCATGAGATGATCGTGGTCAGTGCAGTAGATCTTGACCAGCAGGGCATGCTTGCCTGTGACGAAATGGCACTCCACTACCTCCGGAATCTTACGGAGATTCTGAATCACCTCATTGTACTTGCTGGTCTCTGACAGGGACACCCCCACGAAAGCGCAGACATTCAGGCCCAGAGCCTGAGGCTTTACGAGAAGACGGGAACCGGTGATGATGCCCATATTCTCCATTTTCTTGACTCTCTGATGGATGGCTGCTCCTGAGACACCGCACTCACGGGCTATCTCGAGGAAAGGCATCCTGGCATTTTTGACTAAGAAGGACAGTATTCGCTGATCGATCCTGTCGAGCTGATATTTTGTGTTCATATTCATTATTTTCTGGACGTGCCCCTGCGGGGTGAGGGCTTCTTCTCTCCCGCGGATTCTATAATGGTGCGGCACTGTTCCTCTGTAAGCGAGGCGGGATCGGTACCGCGCGGTATCTTGTAATTGGCCCCGGCATGCTTGATGTACGGGCCGAAACGGCCGTTGAGCACATATATGTCCGCCTCGGGGAAAGCCTTGATGTCCTTGTTCTTCTGCTGGGCCTCGTGCTCCTCGATGAGATTCACGGCAGTATCCAGGGTGATAGTGTAGGGGTCCTGGCCGCGCTTCAGCGAGACGTATGCGGAACCGTACTTGACATATGGTCCGTACTTGCCCTTGGAGCAGGTAATGGTCTGGCCGTTATACTCACCCAGAGTCCTGGGGAGAACGAAGAGCCTGAGGGCGTCCTCCAGGGAGACGGACTCGATCAGCTGCCCCTTCTCCAGTCCGGTGATGCGCTTTTCGGGATCATCGTCCTCACCTATCTGCACCACCGAGCCGTAACGGCCCATACGGGCTATCACCGTCTTGCCGGTGGCAGGGTCAGTTCCGAGAACTTTGCGGGACTTCATGGGGGCACTCTCCTTCATGGTCTCCTCCACCCGCTCGTGGAAAGGCTTGTAGAAATCGGCCACAGTCTTGTTCCACACCAGCTTACCAGCAGCCACGCGGTCAAAGGCGGTCTCTACCTTGGCGGTGAAACCGTAGTCCATAATCGCGGGGAAGGTCTGCTCCAGAAAATCGGTCACCAGCACTCCTACATCCTCCGGGCAGAGACGGCCCTTCTCCGAGCCTGAAATCTCCTTCCTGGAGACGGAGGATATGCTGTCCCCCTTGAGAGTCAGGACAGTCACAGACCGCTCCTCTCCCTTACGGTCCTGACGGATGATGTAACCCCTCTGATGGAGGGTGGAGATGGTCGGAGCATAGGTCGAGGGACGCCCGATGCCCAGTTCCTCCATTTTCCTGACCAGCGATGCCTCGGAATAACGGGGAGGATGCGCTGTATATTTTTCCGAAGCCGTGATGCTGTCCCTGAGCATGCCGTCTCCAACGGACAGGGGCGGGAGAATCTTCTCCTCATCCCCAGTCGGCGAGTCATCGTCAGTAGATTCTATATATACTTTAAGGAATCCGTCGAAAAGAACTGTGGAGCCGGTCACGTCAAAATGCTCCTGTATCCCATCCCCGGCTATGGTGATGTCCGTTTTCTCCAGACGGGCATCAGCCATCTGCGATGCCACGGTCCTCTTCCATATCAGGCTGTAGAGCTTCTTCTCGGCGGCAGTTCCGGGTATGTCAGTGTTGGCGATATAAGTCGGACGGATGGCCTCGTGAGCCTCCTGAGCACCCTTCACACCTGTCTTGTACTGACGGGCCTTGTGGTACTCCGCTCCGAAATTCTCGGTAATCCATCCCTTGGCGGCGCCTATGGCGAGCTTCGAGAGAGTAGTCGAGTCGGTACGCATATAGGTGATGAATCCGGACTCATACAGATGCTGAGCTATGGACATCGTCTGGCTCACTGAGAAACCGCACTTGCGGGCAGCCTCCTGCTGAAGGGACGAGGTAGTGAATGGAGGGGCAGGACATCTGGACAATTCCTTCTTATCCACCGAGGCTACTGTAAAACGGCTGCCGCGGCATTTCTCCAGAAATGACTCAGCCTCCTCACGGGTATCGAAACGATGGTCCAGGACTCCGGAGACCTTGGCTTTCTTTCCGTTTTCAGGGATGAATACACCTTCTATCCGGAAATACGGCCGCGGCTGGAACCCGGCTATCTCCCTCTCCCTCTCCACCACCAGGCGGAGGGCCACCGACTGCACGCGGCCGGCCGAGAGCGAGGGCTTGATCTTCTTCCACAGTATCGGTGAGAGCTCGAATCCCACGATACGGTCCAGGACCCTGCGGGCCTGCTGGGCCATGACGAGATTCATGTCCACGTCACGGGGGGTCTCTATAGCATGCAGTATCGCGTCCCTTGTAATCTCGTGGAACACTATGCGGCGGGTTTTCTCCGGCTCCAGGCCCAGAGTCTCCCTCAGATGCCATGCAATCGCCTCTCCCTCACGGTCCTCATCGGATGCAAGCCAGACCACAGAGGCCTTGTCAGATGCCGCTTTCAGCTCCGACACCACTTTCTTCTTTTCAGGAGACACCTCGTACTGCGGGATGAAGCCGTGCTCAATGTCTATACCCAGATTTTTCTTGGCCAGATCACGGATGTGACCATAGCTTGAACGCACTGTATAGTCCTTTCCCAATATTTTCTCGATGGTCTTCGCCTTTGCCGGCGACTCTACGATTACTAAATTCTCTACCATATCTCCGTTGAATGAAGTTGCAAAGTAAAGGATATTTTCTAACTTCGCATGAATTTATTTTGCAAAAATGAAAGAGAAAACGAAGAGAAAATTAATAATCGCTATCTGGTGCGTAGTGTTCATCCCCGTCGGAGCACTCCTGCTGTTCATCACAGGAGTGGGTCTGTTCGCGGAAATCCCGTCCTTCGAGGAACTGGAGAACCCGAAGACATACCTGGCCACTGAGCTCATCTCCGATGACGGCAAGCTGATAGGGACCTACCATATCGAGAACCGTACGCACATAGGATACAACGAACTGTCTCCCTACATCGTATCCGCCGCCATAGCCACCGAGGACGTGCGTTTCTACAGACACTGCGGCATAGACTTCCGCAGTCTGGCCAGGGTAGGGGTCAAGACCATCCTCCTGGGCAATGCCCGCTCGGGCGGAGGAGGCAGCACCATCACACAGCAGCTGGCGAAGACCCTGTTCCCAAGGGAGGAAGCTACGGGCAAATTCCCGGGCGAGGCAGCTTTCAAACTGGTTGTCAGTAAATTCAAGGAGTGGATAACGGCCGTCAAGCTGGAACGCAACTACACCAAGAACGAGATCATGGCCATGTACATGAACGCCATCTTCTTCGGCAGCAACTCCTACGGCATCAAGGCCGCGGCCAACACCTTCTTTAATAAGGAGCCCTATGAGCTCAACCTCCAGGAGAGCGCCGTGCTTGTCGGAGCCGTCAACAAACCCACCCGCTTCAACCCCGTGCTCAACTACGACCGCTCGATAGCCCGCCGCAACCACGTCATCAGCCAGATGAGCAAGTACGGCTTCATCTCCCAGGCCGACGCAGACTCCCTGATGGCCCTGCCCATAGTGCTGGACTACAACCAGCAGGACCACAATACCAGTCTGGCCCCGTATTTCCGCGACATGCTCCGCAAGTACATGAGCGCGTCAGAGCCCGACAGAAAGAACTACTATTTCGCGGAGGACTACAGCGCTGACCTGTACCTGTGGGAGAACGACCCCCTCTACGGCTGGCTCAACAAGAATTTCAAGCCCGACGGCAGCCGCTACAGCCTGGACAAGGACGGACTTACCATCTATACCACCATCAACTCCACCATGCAGCGCTATGCCGAGGAGGCCGTGACACAACATCTGAGCACGGACCTGCAGCCTGCCTTCTTCCAGGATCTGGCGGACAATCCCAACCCTCCTTTCGCAAAGGAAGTGCCCCTCGAGCTGACCGGGACCGTCATGGCACAGGCCCGCCGATGGAGCGACCGGTACCGGGAGATGCGTGCCGACGGTATCTCCGAGAAGGAGATTGACCGCGTCTTCCGCGAGGAGAAAACCGAGATGAGGATATTCTCATGGAAAAAGCCCGGATACATCGACACCGTCATGACGCCGGACGACTCCATCCGCTACTACAAGTCCATCCTGAGAGCCTCGCTGATAGCTATGGAGCCCTCCACAGGCCACATCAGGGCCTACATCGGAGGTCCTGACTACCGCTACTTCAAGTATGACAACGCCAGACAGGGCAAGCGCCAGGTAGGTTCGACCATCAAGCCGTTCCTCTACACCCTGGCCATGCAGGAGGGATACTACCCCTGTGACAAGGTGCTTAACGTACCCCAGACCTTCGTTCTTGCCGACACCACATGGACTCCGGAAAGCGAGGACCGCATAGAGTTCATAGGCAAGGAAGTGACGCTCAAATGGGGCCTCACCCGAAGCAGCAACAACATCTCCGCCTACCTGATGCGCCAGTTCGGTCCGACCGCTATGGTAGAGATGTGCCGCAAGCTGGGCATCACCTCATATCTTGCCCCCTACCCCTCGTTGTGCCTGGGACCGGCCGACATCACCCTGATGGAGATGGTGGGTGCCTACAACACCTATCCGAGCCGCGGCGTACACATCGACCCGCTTTTCGTCACCCGCATCGAGGACAGCGAGGGCAACGTACTGGGTACCTTCAGTCCCCGCAAGAGGGAGGCCATAAGTGAGGCCACCGCCTATCTGATGGTCAATCTCATGGAAGGAGTCGTCAACGAGGGCTCAGGTGCCCGCCTGCGCTGGCGCTACGGCCTTGAAGGGCCCATAGCCGGCAAGACCGGTACCACCAACGACAAATCCGACGGATGGTTCATAGGCTACACTCCCAGTCTTACCGCAGGTGTCTGGGTAGGAGCCGAGGACCGCCAGGTACACTTCGAAAGTATGTCCCTCGGACAGGGAGCCAACACCGCCCTGCCCATCTGGGGACTGTTCATGCAGAAGGTCCTTTCCGACGGCACTCTGGGAGTGAGGCCGGAGGACCGCTTCATAGCTCCTCCTGGAGTGCATTTCAATACCGACTGCGACGGAAGTGACGACGACACGGTAGAGGATACGCACCAGGATGAGAATTCATTCTTCAATATGTAGTCAACCCTAATCCTCAATTACACTATGAGACCTGTCAATGATCAGATTCTGGCTGTAGTATACGGAGGCTACTCCTCAGAAGTCGAAATCTCCGTCAAGAGCGGCAAAAGTGTCGCCCGTTGGCTGCGCAACGCCGGCCGGAATGTATATGAAGTGCTGCTCAGCCTCGACGGATGGTGGGCCATCACCCCCTCCGGAGACGGAACGGAACGCAAATGGCCGATAGACCGCAATGACTTCTCATTCACGCCTGATGGAGGAGAGAAGATATGCTTTGACAAGGTCTTCATCATCATTCACGGCGACCCCGGCGAGAACGGCCGCCTGCAAGCCTATTTCGAGATGCTCAGCATCGCATACGTGGGTTGTTCATCCCAATGCGCCACCATCGCATTCGACAAGTACGCCTGCAAGTCATACCTCAGGGACAGCGGCACATTTCTGGCCAGGGACATCATGCTGCGCAGGAATGAGCCCTACAGACCAGAGGACATCATAGCAAGGACAGGACTGCCGGCCTTCGTAAAACCGTGCGGAGGAGGTTCCAGCTTCGGAGTGACCAAAATCCGCAGCACAGAGGAACTTGACGGCGCACTGCGTACAGCTTTCTCCGAGAGTGACACGGTCATCATAGAGCAATGCCTATACGGCAGGGAAATAGACTGTGCTGTCTACGAGGACAGTCTCGGTCCGCACGCACTGCCCTTGATAGAGATTATCCCCCGTAACGAGTTTTTCGACTACGATGCCAAATACAATGGGGCCAGCAGCGAACTCTGTCCCGCACCTCTCCCCGCAGAGGACCGGACAGTCATCCAGAACGAGGCCGTGAGGATTTTCCGGCGCCTCGGATGCAAAGGCCTGGTGCGCATGGATTTCATCTATGGACCCGACAACCGCCCGTACTTCCTGGAAGTCAATCCCAATCCGGGCATGACCGAATCCAGCCTGGTACCCCAGATGGTCCGGGCCGCCGGAATGACCATGGAGGATTTTCTCACAGGACTGATAGACCGTGCCGGGGAGGACTAGTCCATGACCAGAAAAGAATTCGTCACCAAAGCTACCGGGAGTCTGGCCGCACAGTATGCCCCCGGCGAGGCAAAAGCCATATCTATACGCATACTTTCCCACTTTCTGGGACTGTCCGAATACGAATATTCCGTAGAGCCTGACGTGGTAATTCCCAAACCGGACCTGGTCCGGGTTCAGGAAGCACTGGAAGAGCTGGCGGCAGACAGGCCGGTACAGTACGTCATCGGAGAGGAGAGCTTCGAGGGACATATTTTCCGGGTCAACGAGTCGGTACTTATTCCCCGCCCAGAGACAGCCCAGCTCTGCCGCCTCGCTGCTGCTGCCCTGCGCAGCTCCGGGGAAGTACGCGAGCCCCGCATACTCGATGCCGGAACCGGCTCAGGCTGTATCGCATGGACTCTCGCAGCAGCTTTCCCAAAAGCCGCTGTAATGGCCTTTGATGTGAGCGAGGCAGCCTTGAATATAGCCCGCAACCAGAAAGTCTGGCTGGATGAGGCCGGACGCCAGCCGGTACCGGAGTCCCCTGTATTTTTCCGTGCTGATATTCTCGAGGGGCCTCCTGGCGAAAAAGACGGCTCTGACATGCCAAATCTCGAGGAACTGGATCTGTTGATATCCAATCCCCCGTATGTCTGCGAGTCCGAGAAAGACTTCATGGCGCCCAACGTACTGGATTACGAGCCGGATGAGGCGCTGTTCGTCCCGGACAACGACCCGCTGCGCTTCTACAGGGCCCTGGCGGGATGGGCCGAGGCACTGGTCCGTCTGGGAGGACAATGTTTCTTCGAGATAAATGAGGCCTTCGGCCCCCAGGTCAGGGAGCTCTTCGAAAGCCGCGGTTTCAGCGATGTAGAGATACTTCAGGACTTCCACGGCAAAGACAGGTTTGTTTCTTTCACAAAATGGTTTTAAATTTGTGGGGATGAGAAAACTCCTGCTCATATCCGCTGCAGCCATGCTGCTAATGTGCGCGTCCTTCCCTACTGCTTCAGCACAGCAGAAGGATTCTGTCACCGTCATGCTTCAGTGGGTGCCCCAGTGCCAGTTCGCCGGCATGATCATGGCCTACTGGAACGGCTTCTACGAGGAAGCCGGGCTGGAAGTGGAACTCTATTACGGCTCCGAGTCCTATTCAAGCACCGATGCTCTCAGGGAGGGATATGCGGACATTATCACGACCATGCTCGTGGACGCTCTGATAGTCCGTGACATGGGCATCCCTATAGTCAACATACTCCAGACCTCGGAAACCAACTCCACCATGATCATATCCCACACTCCCGTCAGAAATGCCAAGGACCTCAACGGCATGCGGATCGGACGTTGGACAAGCGGATTCTTCGACACAGCCCTGTGCTTCACCTACTACAACTCCCTGAATGTAGAGTGGGTTCCATTCCTCTCCAACATCTATCCTTTCGCTGCAGGAGCGGTGGACGCCATGGTGGCCACCGAATACAACGAATACTATCAGATCCAGATGGCCGGCATAGATGTCTGCGAGGACAACATCATCTACCTCCGGGACGAGGGTTTCGACATCCCAGAGGACGGAGTCTACACCACCGAGGAATACTACAGCTCCCACAGGGACATCGTGGAGCGCTTCGTAGAGGCCACACGCCGCGGATGGGACTGGGTCCGCAAGCCGGAGAACTTCCTCGAGACAGTAAACACCATAGTTGACATCATGAGGGAGGACAACATCCCCTCCAGCATAGCCAACCAGACATACATGCTCCGGACCGTCTTGAAACTCCAGCAGGACAAGGACGGCAAGGAGGTCCCGTACCACCTGGACAAGTCCCGCTTCGACTCCGCGGTCAGGATGCTGCTGGAGAACAATCTCATTCTCTCACCCGTCGAATATTCTGATTTTGTAAGGCCATGAGAGTATTCCGCAGATTCTCCACCCGCATCAGCCTGTACGTCATCCTGCTGACGGCAGCCCTCTTCCTGACGGCCTCGGTAACGGTGTACAAGATCAATTACGACTCCGTGCGCAAGGAGGCCGTCACCAATGCCTTCAGCCAGCTCCGGGCGCTCAACCTCGAGATGGAAAATGTACTCAGCTCAGTCGCATCGGCCATAGACAACATGGTTCCCAGGACCGAGATAATGGCCGTAGAAAACAGAGACACCTCCGACTTCCTCCTCCTCCTGAAAGACATTCTTAGAAATACCCCGCAGCTCAAGGACATAGCCATAGCCCTGGAGCCATACTACTACCGCCATCAGAAGCAGTTCGCCGCCTACTCCATCAACGAAGGCGACACCATAAAGTCGATGATGCTCACCGACCCGCTCTACACATATCCCTACTACGACTGGTATGTCATCCCCAGGTGCACTGACAGCACTTACTGGACCGACCCCTACATAGACCGGGTCTGGGGCCACCTGTCCATGTGCTCCTACACGGCGCCCCTGCATGACGGGGACGGGAAGTTCATAGGAGTCATCTGCGCCAGCATCGAGACGCAGTGGCTGACAAGCAAGATCGACAATATCCGGCTCTACGACCATTCCTACAACTTCATCATCGGCAAGGCCGCCGGATACATCGTACACCCCGACAACAGCCTTATCATCAACGAGACGATTTTCTCCTACGCCCTCCAGACCGGCAACACGGCCCTCGCCGAGGCCGGCAGGAGAATGATCGCCGGCGAGACAGGCATGAGCGAGCTCAGCATCAACGGCAGCCCGGGCATCATCTTCTTCACCTCCGTACCGTCGAACAACTGGAGCATCGCCGCCATCTGCCCCGAAAGCGACATCTTCGCAGGGGCCTACCGGACACTTCTCATCATGCTCGTAATAGCCCTTCTCTCCATCATCATCATGGCCGTTACCGTGAGCCTGACGGTCCGCAAGGCCACCGCTCCCCTAGCCACTCTCGCAGCCTCCGCCGACAGGATAGCGGAGGGGGACTTCAATTCCGCCATGCCCCACTTCCATGGTGAGGACGAGATAGGACGCCTGTGCCGCTCCTTCTCATCCATGCAGCAGTCCCTGTCCTCCTACATGGACAGGCTGCAGCGCACCACCGCCGCAAAGCAGAGGATAGAGAGCGAGCTGAGCATCGCCCGCGAGATACAGATGGGCATGGTGCCCAAGACCTTCCCTCCCTATCCGGAGAGGGACGACATCGACATCTACGCCGTCCTCTATCCCGCCAAGGAGATAGGCGGCGACCTGTATGACTTCTTCATCAAGGACGGCCACCTGTTCTTCGCCATCGGCGACGTATCGGGCAAGGGTGTGCCGGCATCCCTGCTGATGGCCGTGACCAGAAGCCATTTCCGTTCGGTAGCCTCCGCCCTGAAGGACCCCGTCAGGATCATTGAGTCCATGAACCGGGCACTGGCCGACACCAACGAGGCGAATATGTTCGTGACCATCTTCTGCGGCATACTCGACCTGAGCTCAGGAGCCCTGGCCTACTCCAACGCCGGTCACAATCCTCCCCTGCTCCTGTCTTCCCAGGGAGAGGTGACCATGATGAATCCCGATCCCAACCTGCCCATAGGCCTGTTCAAGGACTTCGGATATACCGGCGGAAAGATTACCATCCAGGCCGGCACCACCCTTCTGCTCTACACCGACGGTCTCACCGAAGCCGAGAATCCGGACAGCCGGCTCTACGGCGAGCAGCGCCTGACGGAGACCCTGGAAGCCATGAAAGGCAAGTCCGCCCAGGATATCGTACTCGGTATCTACACCGATGCGCAGGACCACGTACAGAGCGCCGTGCAGAGCGACGACATGACCATCATGGCCATCCAGTACAGGGGCACGGACACCGTCTCCGGTCCCGACAGGCGCATCCTGACCCTGAGCAACAAGGTGTCCGAGCTCGAGAAACTCACCCTGTTCATCGACGACGTATGCAAAAGCGCCGGAGTGGACAGTGCCACGGCCATGAGCATCAACCTGGCCATGGAGGAAGCCGTATCCAACATCATCTTCTACGCCTATCCCGGCGGAGAGACAGAGCACACCATAACAGTGCGGTACGCCAGGAAGGACCATGAGCTCCACTTCGACATCTACGACCGCGGAGTACCCTTCGACCCCACGGCCAGGGCTGAAGCCGACGTGAGCCTCAGCGCAGAGGAACGAAAGATCGGAGGCCTGGGCATCTTCCTGGTAAAACAGATTATGGACTGCGTGGAATACGAGCGGAGGGGAGATGAGAATATATTGAAATTAACTAAAATAATCTGAATATGGACCTGATAATCACAACTGAAAGCGGCAAGACACTGGCCAAGGTGACGGGCAGGCTGGACACCACCAACTCGGATGAGTTCGAGAAAAAGATGGCGCCACTGCTCCAGGGAGGCAATCCCGACATCGAGCTCGACTGCTCCGGGCTCGCCTACATCAGCAGTTCCGGTCTCCGTCTTTTCCTGACACTCCAGAAAAGCGTCAACGCCAGGGGAGGCAAACTGGTAATCAAGAACATGAACAGCCAGATCAAGGAGATATTCAACATGACCGGATTCTCCAGGATCATGACTATCATCTAGTCTACTTCAAAATTCCGGAGCCGACAACGGCCCGCGCAAGGTCCAGGTCCTCCGGTGTGGTCAGTTTTAGATTGAGGCGGCTGCCTGTGCAGAAATGCAGGGGCACGCCGCTTTTTTCGACCACAGAGGCGTCGTCCGTAAACTCAGGGGAATAGGCCGCGGCATACGCCTTTTTCAATATCTCAGTATGGAAAATCTGAGGCGTCTGCACCAGCCTGAAAGCACTCCTGTCCACTATATCGGAAGCACCGTCCTCTCCTGTCCTCCGCATGGAGTCCGCTACCGGGATTACAGGAACCACGGCTGGATACTGCTCCGCCTCCTCGAAAAGAGCAGCCACGTCCTCCTTCCTCAACAGGGGACGGACACCGTCGTGCACCGCCGCCAACGCCCCGTCAGGCAGGTACTTCATGGCCTTGCGCACCGAATGGAAGCGGGTAATGCCTCCGGTTATCAGGACACTTGGGAAAACAAAATTGTTTTTACGACAGTATTCCATCCACATATCTTTTATAGAATCATTGATTGACACTATAACTCTCACCTCGAAAGGCTGGTCCAGGAAAAGTTCCACGGTCCGACGCAGAACTGGCTTGCCGCAGAGGTCCAGCATCTGCTTGGGCAGCTCAGAACCCATTCTGGAGCCGGTTCCTCCGGCCGGTATGATGACATATCTTTCGCGCATGGGGATTAATTGAAATAATTTTTCCAAATGTACTATTTATATGTCATTTATTACTATTTTTGTGCCTTGATAAAGAAAAAGCGTTATAACAAATTAGTTATCCTCCCTTTATGAACAGCGACAGAACGATTCGGAGAGCACTTATCTCGGTGTACGATAAGAATCTCATACTGGACATTGCTAATGAGCTGGTTAACCTGGGAGTGGAGATACTCTCCACAGGAGGCACCCAGCACTATCTGACAGACCATAACATTCCTGTTACAGCCGTAGAGGACGTAACAGGATACCCCTCCATCTTCGGAGGACGCGTCAAGACCCTCCATCCGAAGGTAATGGGAGGAATCCTCTACCGCAGGGAGGAGGCCGGAGACCTCGAGGAAAGGGAAAAATATGAGATTCCCGGCATCGACCTGGTCATCGTGGACCTCTACCCCTTCGAGGAATATGTCGCCAAGGGCGCATCGGAGGAGGAGATCATCGAGAAGATAGACATCGGAGGCATCACCCTCATCCGCGCCGCCGCGAAGAACTTCCGTGACGTGATCATTGTTCCCGGCAAGGATTCCTACGCTGACCTGCTGGAGCTGCTGCGCACGAAAAAGGGAGTGTCCTCCATAGAGGACCGCCGCCGCTTCGCTGCCAAGGCATTCCTCAAGAGCTCCGGATACGACACACATATCTTCCAGTATTTCAACCGCAGGGAGGAGATACCCGCCTTTACCGCCAGCGAGACCCGTCCTACTCACCTCCGCTACGGAGAGAATCCCCACCAGAAAGCCATGTTCTACGGCTCCGAGGACGCTCTTCCCGAGCAGCTGCACGGCAAGGAGATATCCTACAACAACATGCTGGACATCGAGGCCGCCCTCGAGCTCATCTCGGACTTCGACCGCACCGCAGTGGCCGTCATCAAGCACAACAACGCCTGCGGCTGTGCCGAGGGTGACACCGTTCTGGACGCCTGGAACGCAGCCCTGGCCGCCGACCCCGTATCCGCATTCGGAGGCATCATCGTCTCGAACCGCCCGATAGACAAGGCCACGGCCGAGGAGATGCACAAGATATTCTTCGAGGTGGTCATCGCCCCTGACTATTCGCCCGAGGCCCTGGACATCCTCGAGGGCAAGAAGAACCGCATCATCCTGCGCAGCGCCTCCGCCCGTCCCTCAACAGTGAAGTTCCGCTCGATGCTGGGCGGCGTGCTCGTTCAAGACAGGGACACCTTCAGGGAGTTTCCCGCCGACTTGAAGACAGTGACTAAGGTTGAGCCCACCCGTGAGCAGATAGACGACATGCTCTTCGCCAACATTATAGTCAAGCACTCCAAGTCCAACGCCATCGTCCTGGCCAAGGATCACCGCCTGATAGCCAGCGGCATCGGCCAGACCTCCAGGGTGGACGCCCTCAAGCAGGCCATAGAGAAGGCACGCAGCTTCGGATTCTCCCTTGAGGGAGCCGTGATGGCCTCGGACGCCTTCTTCCCTTTCGCAGACTGCGTGGAGATAGCCGACAAGGCCGGCATCAAGGCCGTCATCCATCCGGGCGGCTCCATCCGCGACAACGATAGCGTGGAGTACTGCGACGCCCACGGTCTGGCAATGGTGATGACAGGACACAGACATTTCAAGCACTAGAATCTATAACCGGTATAAATTTTCAGAAATATGGGATTTTCATTCCTCACACAGGAACTGGCGATGGACCTCGGTACTGCCAACACCGTCATCCTTCAGGACGACAAGATAGTGGTGGACGAGCCCTCCGTGATAGCATTTGACCAAAGCACAGGCAAGGCCATAGCCGTAGGGCAGAAGGCCAAGCTGATGTACGAGAAGACCAACCCCAACATCAAGACCATCCGTCCCCTCCGCGACGGAGTCATAGCCGACTTCAATGCCGCCGAGCAGATGATCAGGGGATTCGTCAAGATGATCAACTACCGCCGCACATTCTTCACCCCCAACCTCAAGATGGTAATCTGTATCCCCAAGGGCAGCACCGAGGTGGAAATCAGAGCTGTACGTGACTCGGCAGAACACGCCGGAGCACGTGACATATACATGATCTTCGAGCCTATGGCAGCAGCCATGGGTATAGGCCTGGATGTCAATGCCCCGGTCGGCAATATGGTTGTGGACATAGGAGGAGGTACCTCCGAGATCGCCGTCATCTCTCTTGGCGGCATCGTTACCAGCCAGTCCATCAGGGTGGCCGGAGACGTGTTCACATCCGACATACAGCAGTACATGCGCCAACAGCACAACATCAAAGTAGGTGAGATTACTTCCGAGGAGATAAAGGTCCGCATAGGCGCAGCCATTCCCGACCTGGAGGAAACCCCCGAGCCCTTCATCGTCCGCGGTCCCAACCTGATGACCGCCCATCCCGTAGAGATAGCCGTCACCAGTCAGGAAGTGGCCCACTGCCTGGACAAATCCGTGGCCAAAATCGAGGCGGCAGTACTGCAGGTGCTGGAACAGACTCCCCCCGAGTTGTATCAGGACATCGTGCAGAAAGGTATCTTCCTCACCGGAGGCGGAGCCCTGCTCAGAGGCCTGGACAAGAGACTCTACGAGAAGATCAACATTCCCTTCCACATAGGCGAGGATCCTCTGAGAGCCGTTGCCCGCGGTACAAGCATTGCCCTGAGGAATCCTTCCCAATATCCATTCCTGATGCGCTAGTATCCCCGCTGAGAGCAGATGAAAGGCAGGAACCGGTACATATTGCACCTGATCAACCTTATCGTCTTCATCCTGTTGGAGACGGCTGCACTCTGGCTCATCGCCCGCAACAGTGTGCTGCAGCGCTCTGACATCCTGAAATCTATCTCAGCGGTAACCAACGCATTATCAGCCGGCTCAGGAAATATCGGACGGTATTTCAGCCTGGGCAAGATCAATATCCGGCTCTCTGAAGAAAATGCTGCATTGCGCCGGGAGAATGACCGGCTCATGGCAGCCTTGAGCGCAGCCGCAGTCCCCGACTCCATTCTGATGGAAAGCTCTCTGTTCAACTACATACCCGCACAGATTGTATCCAACAGTACGGACCGTCTGCACAACATCGTAATCATCAACAAAGGTCTACGGGACGGTATCCGGGAGGATATGGGAGTAGTCACCGACAGGGGTATCGTCGGTTATGTCCTCAGCGCAGGGGAAAAATACTCAAAAATATCCTCAATCCTGGATATCGACAACATGGCAAGCGCTACCCTGACCAGCAGCAATACCTTCGGCGTGATTCAGTGGGACGGGAAGTCTCCCAGAAAGATCATCCTGCACGATATCCCCGTTCATACCTCCTTCACCTACGGAGACACTGTGGTATCCAGCGGATACTCCCTCATCTATCCGTCAGGCATACCAGTAGGTACCGTCAGCGGACAAATGCTCAGGGACGGCGTCAACTACGATCTGACTATAGACCTCTTTGAGGAATTTTCCAGGCTCAGGCAAGTATACGTGGTTTCGCGCAAGGACATCCAGGAACTGAACGACCTTATGGACGACCAGCAGGAAAAAGGAGGTGAGCAGTCATGAGCGCGGCCCGTCACACGATTCTCGCACTGCTGCTGATACTGGCACAGGGGGCACTGGACAACTATATCAACCTCAGCGTCTACCTTGACATTTTCCTGTGCCTGTTCATCGTCCTGGCCCTTCCTCCTAAATGGGGATCCATTCCCTCCATGACGGCCGGTTTCGTTCTCGGACTGGCTGTGGACATTCTGGGCAACGGCATACCCGGCATGAACGCCGCAGCCATGACTGCCGCAGGGGTCTGCCGCAAGGGCATTTTCGAACTGACTGCTCCGAAGGAGAAAGAGAAGCGCGAGGGAATCGACACCATGGGTCTCCGGAATTTCGTCCTGTACTCAATGCCTCTGGTGCTCATCTGCCTGACAGTGTATATCCTCCTGGACTCTTCCGGATTCCGGCCGGCCGGACTTTGCCTGGCCAGACTGGGAATTTCCTTCGTCGTCAACACACTGCTGATGGCTATCCTATATATGATCAGTATAGACCACAACAGGAGGAGGTAAGAAGCCATGAATGACGGCAAGCACAGGTACCAATATCTGATGACCGGCCTGGCAGTGGCATTCCTGCTTCTCACCGCCCAACTGTTCCGCCTGCAGCTGCTGGACAACAGTTTCAAGATCAGCGCAGACAACAACGCCCTCCTGTACCAGACCCGCCACCCGGCCAGGGGCCTAATCCTGGACCGCAACGGGAAGGTACTGGTAGGCAACAAGAACACCTATGACATCATGGTGACCCCGCGCTTCGTACGGCCTTTCGACACCCTGGAACTGTGCCGCATACTGGAACTGGACCCGCAGTACGTCAGGGACAAATTTCATGAATACCGGATGTACCGGAGCAGAATAGGAAACAGGACAGTGACATTCTTAAGCCAGGTATCCCAGGAACAGTACAGCCGCTTCATAGAAGCAGCCCACAAATTTCCGGAATTCCGGGGCGTACCCCGCACTACCCGCATGTATCCCTACAATGCCGGCGGCAACCTCCTCGGCTACGTCACCGAGGTGGACCGCGACTTTCTGGAGAAACACCCCGACTACTCCTCAGGTGACTATACCGGACGGACCGGACTGGAGGAGACCTGCGAGCCGATGCTCAGGGGCGAGAAGGGCTACAGCATATACCTTCGCGACGCCAGCAACAGGATACAGTCCTCGTACCGCAACGGAGAATTCGACAAGCCTGCTGTCCCGGGACAGGACGTAGTCTCGACCATCGACGCCGAACTGCAGAATTACGGGGAAGAGCTGATGCGCAACAAGGTGGGTTCCGTCATCGCCATCGAACCGTCCACCGGCGAGATTCTGTCCATGATATCGTCACCGGGAATAGACGTATCGGTACTGGGAGAGATCAACAAGTACTACAAGGAAATAGCCGCCGACCCGTTCACCCCGATGTTCAACAGGGCCGTGATGTCACCCCAGCCTCCCGGGTCAGTGTTCAAGCTGGTCAACGGCCTGATAGGGCTGCAGGAAGGTGTGGTGAGTACAGACACGGAGTTCCCCTGCCGGGACGGTTTCCATGCCAGGGGCATCAGCGTGGGCTGCCACAGTCACAAGTCCCCGGTTGATTTCACCGAGGCCATCATGGTCTCGTGCAACTCTTACTTCTGCTACCTCTTCAAGGATATTCTGGAGAACCCCGTCTACGGCTCGGAGGCGGCGGCAATGGACCGCTGGGCAGAGTATGTCAGGAGCTTCGGATTCGGCACCAGGCTGGGCTCCGACTTTCCTTCCGAAATCGCAGGCTTCGTCCCGACCTCATCCACATACGACAGAGTCTACGGCAAGGGAGGATGGAAGGCCCTCTCGGTCATTTCCCTGTCAATAGGTCAGGGAGAACTCGGATGCACTCCCCTGCATCTGGCCAACCTGGCCGCCACCATAGCCAACCGCGGCTGGTACCGCATCCCTCACATTGTACGCGGACACGGCAGCGACACCCTGGACAACCGGTTCTCGGAGAAACACTACACCCTCGTGGACACATCCCACTTCGAGAAAGTCATCGAAGGAATGTACATGGCCGTAAACGCTCCTGCAGGATATGGCGCCACAGCACGTGTAGCCGCTGTCAATGGTCTGGACATCTGCGGCAAGACCGGTACGGCGGAGAATCCTCACGGAGACGAGCATGCCGTCTTCGTCTGCTTCGCACCCAGGGAGAACCCCAGGATAGCCATTGCCGTATACATAGAGAATGCCGGATTCGGAGCCACCTGGGCAGCGCCCGTGGCATCTCTGATGGTGGAAAAATACCTCAACGGAGAGATTGCCTCCAACCGCCGCTGGCTGGAACAGCGCATGCTGGACGCCAACCTCCTGAACAAAGTTCCCGCCAGTCCCGATTATGTACCGCCTAAAAAAGATGACTGATGAGCCCAGCAGGAATATCATATAAGAAACTGGACTGGATTCTGATCGGCTGCTACGTCCTGCTGGCCGTATTCGGCTGGCTGAACATCTACGCCTCGACATGGAGCGAGGAGGCCGAGGGGATATTCTCCCTTGCCTCGCGCAGCGGCAATCAGCTGATGTGGATAGGTGTGGCGGCGCTGATTGCCGTCATTGTCCTATTCCTCAACACCCGGTTCTACCGGACGGCGTCATGGCCCCTGTACATCCTGTCAACCATACTCCTGGCGGCCGTACTGGTACTGGGCCACGAGGTCAACGGCTCCAAGTCCTGGCTGAGCCTGCCGGGAGGAATTGCCATACAGCCCTCAGAATTCTCCAAGATAGCCACCGCCCTCTGCCTTTCCCGGGTCATGGGCTCATACGGCTTCAACCTTACCAGGGCCGCCGACTTCCTGAAGGTGGCCGCCATCATCATTGTCCCGGTGGGACTGATAGCCCTCGAACCGGACATAGGGACGATACTGGTGTACTGTTCACTGGCCTTCATGCTTTACAGGGAGGGACTGCCCGGAAGGATACTGGGATTTACCGGATACGCCGTCCTGCTGTTCCTGGTGACACTCAAATTCTCCCCCTTCGTCTCCATACTCCTGACTGTCGGCTCCATAGGAATCATCCGGACCCTGGCCTCACGTTCCCCGGTGAGGGTCTTCCTCATATATGCGGCCTTCATCACGGCGGCGGCCTTCATTCCCAGGCTGCTGTCGGTCGAGGCGGTCGCCCGTGTCACCGGCATGGCGGCGGAGTACTGGCTGCTTATCATCATTGCCCCCTTCCTCATCTGGTTCATTGTCCACAATGTCCGCAACAAGATGAAGGGCTGGGGCATCTATGTCCTGTCCCTGGTACTCTCCCTGGTCCTGGTATTCTCGGTGGACTTCATATTCCACAATGTACTTCAGCCGCACCACCGCGACAGGATAGAGAACCTTCTGGGCATATCCCAGGACCTGATGGGAGCCGGGTACAATGTCAATCAGTCCAAGATAGCCATCGGGTCCGGAGGACTGACCGGCAAGGGCTTCCTGGAGGGGACACAGACCAAGTTCAACTTCGTCCCGGAACAGAGCACAGACTTCATATTCTGCACCATCGGAGAGGAATGGGGCTTCATCGGCAGCATCACCGTACTGGTCCTCTACCTAATCATCATACTGCGCATCGTTACATCGGCAGAGAGACAGAAAGACAGGGGTGCGCGGGTGTACAGCTACTGCGTGGCCTCAATCATCTTCATGCACGTGTTCGTCAATGTGGGCATGACCATAGGCATCATGCCGGTGGTGGGCATACCGCTGCCGCTGATAAGCTATGGAGGCTCGTCCTTCCTGACTTTCACGATACTGCTTTTCATCCATCTGAGATTTGACCTGGAAAGATGGAAATAGGTGCAGTATGAGTTGAAAAAATTACTACATTTGAGGTTTGTTAGAAAATCCTTTAAAATTCATAAAAAACACTGACTATGCCACTCAATTTTGTAGACAGACACAACGGTCCGAGACAGTCTCAGATCAAGCACATGCTGGATGTCATCGGCGTGGGCTCCGTAGACGAGCTCATCAAGCAGACTATTCCCTCCGACATCCTGCTCAGCGAGCCCCTCAAGCTGGATGAGCACGTATCGGAGCATGCCTATCTGGCACGTCTCAAGGAAATAGCATCCAAGAACCGTAACTTCCGCTCGATGATAGGTCTGGGCTTCTACGGCACCGCATCACTGCCCGTAATCTCCCGCAACATCTTCGAGAACCCCTCGTGGTACACCTCCTACACTCCCTATCAGGCCGAGATATCCCAGGGCCGTCTGGAGGCTCTCATCAACTTCCAGACCATGATCTCCTCCCTGACCGGCTTCCCCATGTCGAACTGCTCCATGCTGGACGACGCCACTGCCGCCGGTGAGGCCATGAGGATGATCCACGAGCTCCGTCCCCGCGACGCCGTGAAGGCCGGAAAGAACACCTTCTTCGTGGACCGGAACATCTTCCCTCAGGTACTCTCGGTCATCGAGACCAGGGCCAAGGGTCTGGGCATAAAAGTAACCGTAGGCGACTGGAAGGAAGTCCTCGCAGCCGGTTTCGACCCCGAGTGCTACGGAGCGCTGCTCCAGTATCCCGCAGCTGACGGTGAGGTCCGCGACTACACCGCATTCTGCGACGCAGCCCACAAGGCCGGCATGCTCGTGGCCGCCCACTGCGACATCCTCGCACTGGCAGTCATGAAGGAGCCCGCCGCATGGGGAGCCGACGTAGCTGTCGGAACTGCCCAGAGATTCGGACTCGGCATGGGTTACGGCGGTCCTACAGCAGGCTGGATGGCCACCCGCGACCAGTACAAGAGAAATATCCCCGGCCGTATCATCGGAGTCTCCGTTGACCGTCTCGGCAAGAATGCCCTCCGTCTCGCCCTCCAGACCCGCGAGCAGCACATCAAGAGGGAGAAGGCCACCTCGAACATCTGCACCGCCACAGCCCTGATGGCAGTGATGTCCGGCATGTACGCCGCATACCACGGACCCGAGGGTATCCGCGAGATAGCCATGAATGCCTTCAACTACGCCCATGCTATGGCAGCCCTGCTCAGCAAGGGTGGCTACAGGCTCGCCAACGAGGACTTCTTCGACACCATCCGCGTGCTTGGCGTCAACGCGGGCGAGATCCGCGAGAAGGCCGAGGCCGCAGGCTTCAACTTCTACTATCCCGACGACCAGACCGTACAGATCTCCTTCGACGAGCTGTCCGACTGCGCTGAGGCCGTGAAGATCGCTGAAATCTTCGGAGTCAAGGCCGAGTGCGCCCGCGGCACCGAATATCCCGTGCCCATGAAGAGGGAGAGCGCCATCCTCACCGAGAGCATCTTCAACAAGTACCACTCGGAGACCGAGATGATGCGCTACATCAAGAAACTCGAGCGCAAGGACATCTCCCTGACCCACTCCATGATACCTCTGGGCTCCTGCACCATGAAGCTCAACGCCGCGGCCGAGATGCTGCCCCTGAGCTGGAGCGAGCTCACCGACGTGCATCCCTTCGCACCCACATGGCAGACCGAGGGCTACAACCAGATACTCTCCGAGCTGGAGCATGACCTCTGCGTCATCACGGGCTTTGACCGCTGCTCCCTGCAGCCCAACTCCGGCGCCGCAGGTGAGTATGCCGGCCTGATGACCATCCGCCGCTATCTCGAGGCTCAGGGACAGGGCTCGCGCAACACCGTCATCATCCCTACCTCCGCTCACGGAACCAACCCTGCCAGCGCCGCCATGGCCGGATTCAACATCGTCCTGGTCGGCTGCGACGAGCACGGCAACATCAACGTGGACGAGCTGCGCCAGAAGGCCGAGGCCAACAAGGACAGCCTCGCCGGCATCATGATCACCTATCCTTCGACCCACGGAGTATTCGAGGTCAAGATCCGCGAGATCTGCAACATCATCCACGAGAACGGCGGTCAGGTCTACATGGACGGAGCCAATATGAACGGCCAGGTCGGCATCACCAACCCCGGCTTCATCGGCGCCGACGTATGCCACCTCAACCTGCACAAGACCTTCGCCATGCCTCACGGCGGCGGCGGTCCCGGAGTAGGAGCCATCTGCGTGGCAGCCCACCTCTCGCCCTATGTACCCGGACATCCCGTAATGCCTCAGTGCGGCGGTCATGACGTGACTGCAGTGGCATCGGCTCCCTACGGCAGCCCCCTGCTCGCCCCCATCACCCACGCCTACATCAAGCTGCTCGGTCCCGACGGACTGCGCAAGGCTACCGAGATGGCCATCGTCAATGCCAACTACCTTGCATCACGTCTGTCCAAGGAGTTCAACATCTACTACACCGGAGTCACCGGCCGCGTGGCACACGAGTGCATCGTAGACCTGCAGAACTTCAAGGCCGACTACGGGGTAGACGCCACCGACATCGCAAAACGCCTGATGGACTACGGCTTCCATGCTCCTACCCTCTCCTTCCCCGTACACGAGACCCTGATGGTGGAGCCCACCGAAAGCGAGTCCCTCGAGGAACTCGACCGCTTCGTGGACGCCATGATCAGCATCAAGAGAGAGTGCGAGGCCATCAAGGAAGGCAAGGCCGACAAGACCGACAACGTCGTAAAGATGGCACCTCACACCGCCGAGGAGGTATGCTCCGACTCCTGGAACCATCCCTACCCCCGCGAAGAGGCCGCCTATCCCCTCGAGTGGATCCGCGACAACAAGTTCTGGCCTGCCTGCGCAAGGGTGGACAACGGCTACGGAGACCGCAATCTGGCTCCTGTAGTGAAATAACGGGCACACCTGAGATTTAGTCAATGAGGCTGTGGCTGGAAACATCTTTCGGGCACAGCCTCATTCTCAATTTTAAACACACCTTACTATGAATGACATCCTACTGTCCGGACTTCTGAATCTCTTCGCCCTCTTCGGCGCAGTGAACAGGACCGACAAGAGCCGGTCCCTGCAGATGCTCTCCAACTACCTGACCAAGCACTTCGGCGTCAGGATGCTGGACGACTACCTACCGCTGTACTCTGACCTGAGGGACTTCTACGACATATCCCCGGAACTGGACAAGGACGCCATTATAGAAGGTATCTGCAGCAACATCAAGCATAAGATATCCCGCGAGGACCAGACCCTGATGCTGCTGCGTCTGATGGAATTCTGCGATCCCACTCCGGGCTCCGGTAAAGGAGAGAGTATCGCGGAGGAGAACATGCAGATATTCCGCAAGGTGGCCGAGCTCTTCGAAGTGGACGGAGACATCTTTGCGGACTTCGTATGCTATGTTTCCGGAGAGACCAACGCACATGTGCTCACCCTCACCCGCGATGGGATGAACGGCGAGCTGCGCCTGATCAACCTTGAGAGATACAACAAGATTCTCTTCAGTTACAATGGCCCCGACACAGTGCTGATGAACGACATCCCCGTCCTTCCGGGCACATTCCTCGTATGGCAGCAGAGCGGCGTGCTCAAAAGCAGGCACATGCTCCCGCTCTACTACAGCAACATCTCCGCCCTGTACGACACCGGATGCCGGAAACACGAGATAGTCCTCTCCGGCAGAGACATCAACTTCCGTTTTCCCGGAAGCGACAACGGCATGCACGACCTCACATTCGACCTGCGCAGCGGACAGCTGGTAGCCGTCATGGGAGGCAGCGGAACCGGCAAGTCCACACTGCTGTCCCTGCTAAACGGCACCATACCGCCCGACAGCGGCTCCATCACCCTCAACGGCAGGGACATCTCCGACCCCAAGGTCAAGGACCTGATCGGTTTTGTACCGCAGGACGACCTGCTGATCGAGGAACTGACAGTCTACGAGAACCTGATGTTCACCGCCCGCCTCTGCTTCGCCGACCTGAGCATGGAGGAGATATCCGCCAGGGTGGACACCATACTCCGGGAACTCGGCCTTGAGAGCACCAAGCATCTGAAAGTCGGCTCACCTATCCACAAATACATCTCCGGAGGCCAGCGCAAGCGGCTCAACATAGCCCTGGAGCTCATCCGCGAGCCCGCCGTCCTCTTCCTCGACGAGCCCACATCCGGACTGTCATCCTCCGACTCCGAGAAAGTAATCAACCTGCTCAAGGAACAGACCTATAAAGGACGGCTGATAGTGGTCAATATCCACCAGCCCTCCTCCGACATATTCAAGCTCTTCGACCGGCTGTGGCTGCTCGACAGAGGCGGCTATCCGGTTTACGACGGCAATCCGATCGAGGCCGTCACCTACTTCAAGCGGGCTGCCAACTACGCCGACGCAGAAGTAAGCACCTGCTCCCTCTGCGGCAATGTCAATCCCGAGATCATCCTCAACATCATAGACGAGAAAGCCCTGGACGACAGCGGCCGGATCACCGACAAGCGGAAAGTTCCGCCACAGGAATGGCACAGGATGTACCTCGAGCGGGCGGACAGCAGCGCCCCCGTGGAGCAGAGGGACATACCTGAGACCGAGCAGAAACGCCCGTCCAGGCTGCGGCAGCTGCTGATTTTCCTGCAGAGGAACCTGCGGACCAAGCTTCCCGACACCCAGTACCTGCTCATCACCCTGGCCGAGACCCCGCTGCTCGCCCTGATAGTAGCCCTGCTGACCCGGTACGCCCCGGAGACAGGCTATACGGTGATGGACAACAAGAATTTCGTATCCTACATCTTCATGGCCGTCATCGTGGCCATCTTCGCAGGGATGACCGTCAGCGCCGAGGAGATATTCAAGGACAGAGCCCTGCTCAAGCGGGAGAAGTTCCTGCGGCTGTCCCGTTCCTCCTACCTCTGGTCCAAGATATTGTACCTGGGAGGAGTATCCCTTATCCAGACACTCCTGTTCATCCTGGTCGGGAACACCGTCATGGGCGTAAGCTTCGGCTTCTGGTTCTGGTGGCTGATTCTCTTCCTATCAGCCGTGCTGGCCAACCTCACCGGCCTCATCCTCTCCCAGTCCCTGAGTTCGATAGTCTCGATATACATCACCATACCCCTGCTGCTCATACCCCAGATACTGCTCTGCGGTCTGGTGGTCAAGTTCGAGGACCTCACACCGCGCTCCACCACAGGGAACGTACCGGTAATCGGGGACGTGATTCCCTCGCGGTGGGCCTTCGAAGCCCTGGCTGTCAGTTCATTTGCCTACAATGATTTCGAGAGGGACATATTCGGATACGACAAGGTCAAGTACCAGACCCAATACTACCGCACCGCATACATCAGCGAACTGGACTCGAGGCTGGAGAATGCCGACAGCACGGACCTGGAGACAGTTCGCCGCGGAATACCGGTACTCTGGGACCGGTTCGACATCAGGCCATATGAGGGCCGGCTGGAAGACATCCGCTACGGGACATTCGACACGACTCTACGGGCAGACATCAGGGAATGGCTGACTTACGCAGAAGACACTCTGGGGACAATAGGCACCGGAGCCACCCTCGCTGCCGACCGGATTCTTACGGACTACCGGGACAAATACGGACGGGAAGCGTTGCTTGAGCTGCGCAGGGACAACTGGAACAATTTTCTGGAGTCTCTGGTCATCAATTCTGCCTCGGATGTGCTGTACACCGTCATCGACGGGACCATTGTGCCCAGAGCCGGGCAAGTATGGCTCGACCCTCCCTCCCATAACGGCAGGGCCCCGTTCTACAGTTCGACCAAAATTGTAGGAAATCTGAAAATCAGCACCCTGGCATACAATACAGGGATTCTTGTCCTTATGTGCCTGAGTGCCGGATTACTGCTCTTCCTGGATATTCCCGGAAGGTTCCTGAGAAAACGTGGAAATTAGTTGCTATTTTTTACAAAACATCCTATCTTTGCTCGGTAAAATATTTTTTTAGGAAAATAACTATCAAATAATATCTAACCGCGATGAAAAAAATCACTCTCATCTTAGCTGCCGCCATGACGGTACTTGTGTGCGCCTGCGGCAACAATCAAGGCAACAAGAAAAAATCCGAGACCAAAACCAACGTAGAAGAGCAGTACATCAAGGCTGATCTCAAGATCAAGCTCGACTCCCTCGTTAAGGAAATGGGACGTCTCTCTACTCCCGTCATCGTCGATATCCAGAACGGAGAAATCACTCTTACAGACAAGGAGAAGAGGAACAAACCCGCATACCTTCTCCCTGCATCCAAGGCAGACGAGGCCGTTACCCTCAACGAGAAATACAGAGCAGTGGTCATGCTGGGATGCGACATGACAGTCGCCCAACTCTACGGCATGCCTGTCGACAGCTACAAGCAGGCCATTGCCAAGCTGCAGGCCGACATCAATAATCCCGCCTTCGGCAACGCCCAGTCAGAGGAGTCTCTCGAGTCCAGAATAGAGAAATTCTACAACGAGTCCGTAAAGGCCGGTACAGTCAACCTTTTCTGGGAGGCCGTAGTTGCCGGTACCGTAGAGCAGCTCTTCATCATCACTCAGAACATCGACAAGTTCCTGCCCTGCTTCGATGACAAGGCCGCTTCAGAGGTTTCCTATCGTTTCATCCTCGTACACGAGGGTATCAAGTCCCTGATTCCCTACCATCCCGAGCTTGAACAGCTCCAGACCATTCTGAAGCCTCTCGAGGTAATCAACGCCACCAACACAGCCGAGCTCCGCGACCAGCTCCTCGAGCTCAAGGGCGCTATCGAGAATGCACGTGACCAGCTCCTCTAGTCCACGGACATAACACACCATAGCAAAAAGCGGCGGGGAAAAACCCCGCCGCTTTTCGTCATAATAGACAACACACTCTACCGCATCTTGCGCCATGCCCATACGATATAGGCTATGACAAAGGGAATCGCTATGGACACCCAGGCCATCACCTTGAGGGTGAAGAGGCTCGAAGAGCTGTTGTAGAGAGTCAGGGAGCTCTGCAGGTCCACGGTCGATACGTAGTAGGCAGTGTCATTGAAACCGGCGCAGAGCAGGATGGCCCAGACAGCCAGCAAGGCTCCGCCGCCTACGATGTAGAAGTTCTGTCTGACTCCCTTGCCGAGGAAATGCCTTGCAAGTCCGGCGAGTACGAGCACCACTCCTGACAGGAACACTACGGCTATCCACCAGGTGTGCAGCATATTGTGCAGATACTTGAAAGGCTCGGCAGATATTGTGCCTGTAGCGGGATCCACCGCATATCCGGTCTTGAGGAACATCCACAGCACGAAAGCCACGAAAGCCAGGACAAATGCAGGAGCCGTGATCATTAGCCTCTTACGGCATTTCTCCGCAAATGCACCTACATCCGGTTTCATCAGAAGGTAGAGCAGTCCAAGGGTCCTGGCAGCCAGGAATACCACTACTCCAAGAAGCAGGTTCATCGGATTTGCCAGAGCATCCAGTCCGTGCCAGCCGTTTGCCCAGCGGGAAATGGCCGGAGACGCAGCATCCGTTATGGACACCTTGTCCACCGTAAAGGCCCCGCCGGTGAAGAAAGTACCGACAGCCACCCCGAGCAGGAATGTTCCGAGAGCACCGTTGAGAAAGAGGAATATCTCAAATGTACGGGCGCCGAAGAGGTTGCCTGCAGCCTTGCGGTATTCGAAGGAGAATGACTGAATTACGAAAAGCAGCAGAATACAGATCCACAGCCAGTAGGCACCGCCGAAACTGGTGGAGTAGAACAGGGGGAAGGATGCGAAGGCGGCACCTCCGAAAGTCACGAGGGTCGTGAAGGTTATTTCCCATTTATGCCCTGCATATTTTACTACAAAATCCTTTTCCTCCTCTGAGGAAGCAGTGCGGAGCAGCAGACCCTGTGCTCCCTGTACGAACAGCAGGAACACTAAAATAGCTCCGAGAAGGGCAACCAGGGCCCACCAGTAATGTTGCAGAAAATACAGTGTATCCATAATTATTCTCCTCCTTTCTTAATCTGTTTGAGCATGATGCTGATCTCCACGCACAGCATGGCGGTGAACAGGATTGCAAAAATGATCAGGGTCGTGAGAACGTTGCCGGACTCGACTCCCGATACGGCCGCATTCACGGGAAGCAGGTTCTGGATCGTCCAGGGCTGACGGCCTACCTCGGCTACTATCCAGCCCGACTGCGAGCAGATGTATACCAGAGGTACGCTGATGATGCCGAGCCACAGGAGCCATTTGTGCTTATCCTTGACGATGAGGTTCTTCCACTCGAAGATGATGTAGAGGATAAAGAGCAGGATGAAGAACATGCCGAGGGCCACCATGATATGGAAGGCGTAGAATACCAGGGGAACATTTGGCACGAGGTCCTCGGGCTCCTCCACATAGTGGTAGCCGAAGTAGTCGAAATTCTGCTCCAGCACTGCCTCGGCCTGAGCCATTGCCTGGGTGTCTCCGGACTCCTTGGCTGTCTGATAGTCGGCCAGGGCAGTGACTGCCGCCGTACCCATTGCCTTTTTCTCGGCAAACGAGGGCTCGATGTAGGTGTTGCCCTCCCTGTCGGTGAACTCGTAGCCTCCTTTGATAATGTCATTGATGCCTGGCACGAAACCGTCTGCCTGACGGGTCGCAAGGAATGAGAGCATGTTGGGGAAGGATATTTCGAAAAGGTAAGGATCCTCGTCTGCACCCTCCCCGCCTATGATGTCCTTGTCGGGATTAAGGATACCTACGGCTACTAATGGCGCTTTCTCAGAGCCGTCGTACAGTCCCTCCATGGCAGCCAGCTTCATCGGCTGCACCTTTGCCACATTGTAGGCGGAGCCGTCACCGGTACCTATAAGCACTGCAAGGGATATTATACCGAATACCGAGGCTATGCGGATGGACTTGCGGGCCAGTGTCTGCTCCCGCTTGCGCAGCAGGAACCATGACGATACGGCAATCACGAATATCGATGCCAGCACATAACCGTTGGTCACCGAATGCAGGAACTTGTTGATGGCCACCGGCGAGAACACCACTTGCCAGAAGTCGGTCATCTCGCTGCGGGCCGTATCCGGATTGAACTCCATTCCTATAGGATACTGCATCCAGGAATTGGCTATGAGAATCCATATTGCAGAAAGGTTGGTTCCTATGGCCGTAAGCCATGTCGATACCAGATGGGCCTTCTTGCTGACCTTGTTCCAGCCGAAATACATCACAGCGAAGAAGGTACTTTCCATGAAAAATGCGAAAATACCCTCTATGGCCAGCGGGGCACCGAATATGTCACCCACGAACCATGAATAGTTGCTCCAGTTGGTACCGAACTCGAACTCCAGGATGATACCTGTCGCCACTCCCATCGCGAAGTTGACGGCGAAAAGCTTCATCCAGAACTTCGTGGTCCTCTTCCAGAACTCATCTCCGGTCATCACGTACCGGGTCTCCATAAAGGCTATAAGAAAGCCCAGACCGAGAGTCAGGGGCACAAACAGCCAATGATACATTGCAGTCAGAGCGAACTGCCACCTTGAAAGGTCTACCAGCGTCGTTAAAAGCATTTGTTTATGGTTTTAGCATTAATATTACTTGGTAAGATTCTCTATAACCACCCGGCTCTTCTCCGCGTCCGACTCACAGTCTGCAAGAGCCGGACGGAAGAAGAACACTCTCAGGATGGCGAACATGATAAACAGCTTCAGGAGAATTACGATCCACAAAGTCCTGCCGAGGGAAGACATGTCCCTGAAGCCTTCGTAATAGAAGAGCCAGATTCTGCGCAGGCGTTCCATTACCGTCTGAGTTAAAGTTCCTCCGCAAACATGGGATCCCAGGGCGGAAGCATGATAGGAGCGGTGTCCAGGAGTTTGAGAATGTTCTCGGGCACGTACTTCTTCTCCACTACCAGACGGAACATATATTCCTCGAACCATTCGTCGGTCATCACCAGATGGCCTTTGTGGCCTGTCATGCCCCAGGAATTCTCGACTTTCCATTTCCTGGCGTTGCCGTTCTCATCCAGGTCCACTGCCATAAGGGTCATGGCGTGGGACGAGCCGCTGGAGCCGGTGAGGATTCTCTCGCGCTTGTCCATACCGAAGGTTGTTCCCATGAGTGAGCCGTAATCGTAGTAATTCACATCCAGCACGCCGTTCTGCCTGTCGAGGAACTTGCCCACGTCGCAGGAGAAGTACATCATGGTACCGTCCTTGATAGATGCGATGGCCATTGCCTCGATCTCCTCGATAGGAAGATTGATGTACAGCCAGTTCTTGCCGTCATACTGATGGCGGTCGTACTCTATCTCATAGACCTTGTAGAACTCGCGGGTAGGGTCGTTCATCAGCATAACATAGTTGTTCTTCAGATCCACGCCCACATACTCGTTATAGAATGACTTCGGGGTGTAGGTCTTTGTGCTGACAGGCTTGCCCTCGGCATCATACATGGTCCATGTGAACTCCATGGGGGGCTCACCGAGATTGAGCACGAGGAAGCGGTACACGAAGGCGAGCATCTCCACCTTGCGGGCCTTGAGCAGGGAAGGCAGCTCCTTCTTCGAGCCGGTCATCTCACGGAGCTCCAGGCCGAACTCCTTCAGCTTGAGGTTGAGCAGACGGGACATGCCGCTGGTGTGGTTGCTTGAATAGGTCTCGGGCATCACGTTGGAGGGCACGATACCGTACTTGGTGATAAGGTCGGACACTCCGGTGAACTGGCCGCCGTCCCCTATCGCGTGACGGAAGAGCCACTCTACCTTGCGGTCGTCCATAGGCAGGTCACGGGTATCGATGATGCCCTGGAGGAAAAGGTTGGCCTTCTCGAGCTGGTCGTAGAAGAAGATGTAGTTCTGGGAGAACTCGAAGGGGCCGAGGCCGTATTTCTCAATCATGGCGGCCCTCAGCACGTTCATACCGGAGAAAAGCCAGCAGCGGCCGCTGGACTCCTGGTCGGAGATACCCTTGGACTTCACCTCGTCGGAGAAATAAAAATCGTAAGTGGACTCAATGCCCTGCCTTACCGACAGTTTGTTGATGTCGTTGGCAGAGATGGCGTTGCGAAGAGCCAGTTCCTCGGGAGTTCCCTGCCAGCCCTGACGGATCTGAGTCATCATCTCATCGGTGATGCCGCCCTGAGCCATTGCGGACACGGACACAGCCGCAGCCGCGCAGATAGTCAATACTTGTTTAATCATAATAAAATCAAATTTAATGTTGTTCTCTAATATTCAATTGGTCCTGTCCGGATTCTGCCTGCCGGCCCGGGCTATTTCCACGGCCTGAGAGCCGCCAGTGCGTCCAGTGCCTGCTGCATGGCCGCACGGGCCTTCGTGTCATTCTCCCTCAGCAGAGCGGCCTTCAGGTCAGCCTCGTAAGGCAGGTACTGTATCGCCTCGATGTACTTCGCGGCCCTCGCCCTCACCTGAGGGGAGGCATCGTAGAGCAATCCCTGCAGCCAGGTCTTGCAGTCCCACGAATAATGGTCCTCGAGCCACCCGAGGGCAGCCACCTTCTCCTGAGCCGTACCGTACAGGAAGGTCTGGAAACACTGCGACTCGTAGCGCAGGTCATCCACGCTCATGAGTATCTCCTCGGGAGCCACCGGTGGTGTAAGCACCTCTGCCGGATACGTCTTCAGCGGCTTGCCGAGGGTCCAGCGCACCATACGGGGCACCATCCACATCTTGCCGGGAGTCGCCTCCGGATGTCCCACCACCGTGAATACCTTGCCCTTGCCGTAGTCATTGCCTGTCAGGAAAGGCTTACCGTTGGTCATATTTGCCGGAGCGCCTCCCTCCTCGTGCACGTCGCTCTCCATTGTCCCGAAAGACGTGTAGGGGACGTCGCTTTCCACAAAGACGGGACCTTCATAATAGAAGACGTAGGATGTGTCCTCCTTCGCCAGCTCGTGGAATATCTTCTTTCCTTCCTTGTTCAGAGTCATCTTGGCCATACCGTGGCCGCGGTTGTCATGCTCGCGGTCGATGGCGCGGGCACCGGTCAGGGCCATGCAGGTGTAGTCCGGAGTATTGGAGAACAGATAGGCTCCGGCGCAGATGCCGACAGCCCCTCCTCCGCGATGTACGAAATCCTTAATCAGAGCCATATTGGTCTGCCCCAGACTGAGATACTGACGGCTGCCCCCGCCTCCGGGAATCACGATAGCATCCAGGCTGTCCAGAACCCCCGCAGCGATATCACTGCTGTGCACGATCCGAACCTCCATATCCTCGTCCAGACTGAGGGCAGCCACCGTCTCGCGGATGCACGTCGCGGCACCTCCGTCTCCTTGGAACACAGCCACTTTTATCTTCTGATTGTTTCCGCCACCGCAAGAAACGAGCATCATGGCGGCAACTATGGCAGCAACTGCTGCGAACAGCGATTTTCCAACTTTTCTCATAGGCGCAACATTTAACTTTCAAATATACGCAAATTCCCCCAATCTCTACCACTCCTCCCTCCCAAAACTCCTAAGTTTAAACGCTACTGCCCTTTGGCCGTTCCCCACTCCCGTTCCCCCACCCGTTCCACCTTCCGAAGGCGGGACAGAAGCCGTACTGCCCGAGAGCCCACTGTGGCCGCGATTAACTTTCCTCCGGACACATCCCACCTTCCGAAGGTGGGACGATTTCCCGCATTTTCTGCTCACCTTCCGAAGATGGACAGAAAATATTTTGCAGAAAATTTGGTTTATAAAATAAATCAGTTTATATTTGCACCGTAAACAAAGAGAGGAGACAGGCGCCCCTCTTCTTTTTGCAGAACTTGGTTTATTTTTTAAAGTATTTTAAAGCGATGGAAAACAACTTCGACAAAAACGGACTTTCAATAGAAAAGTCATTGGAAATCATCTCTGAGGCTATCAACAACAGTCGGCAGGACTTTCAGCGGCGCGGGGGCACCGCAATGCTCATCTGGGGAACAACCGTAATCCTCGTATCCGGGATTGTCCTGCTGGGGCTGACACTTTCGGACAACAATCATCTGTGGAACCTGGCCTGGTTTCTGATTCCATTTATCGGCTGGCCTCTGAATCAGCTGGTATTCAAACGCATCGAGAGCAAGGGGAAGGGCGAGAATTTCGTATCCAGGTCCGTGGGCATCGTATGGGGCATATTCGGAATCCTGGCAATAGCCGTCGGCATCATGGCATTCTTCATCCCCATACCGACAAACGGTGTCATAATACTGCTTCTGGGCATGGCCGGCGCAGTCACCGGGGTCCTCTGCAGTTCCTGGACTGTATTCATTCTCAGCATTATCTGCGGAATAGCGGGACTGCCCTGCGACTACTTCCTGAACATACCCACTCCGCTGATCATGGCCGTCGCAGCGCTGATGACCCTCGTCATCCCAGGCCTGATATTCAACCGTCAAACCAGTAAACTGCAGTAGCGGCCATGGGAGAATTTGCAAAACTCGACCCGCTGCTGCACTCCGAACTGCGTCTGGCTGTCATGTCCACCCTGCTGACCATGGAAGAAGCCGACTTCGTGTACCTGCGCGAGGCCACCGGAGCCACTGCCGGCAATCTTAGCGTGCAGATCGACAAGCTCTCCGAGGCAGGGTACATCTCTGTCGAGAAAGGATTTGCGGGGAAGAAGCCGCGGACGGTGTGCAGGATTACGGAGACGGGGGCGCGGGCTTTCGCAGCATACGTAGAGGCCTTGAAGTCGTATCTGCACTGAGTGCAGATACGACTTCGGCTTCGCCTTTTCCACCCATCCCCAAACCCCTTCCGAGGAAGGGGCTTCGGTCGCTTTCGCTCCGGGTACTCATTCCATCTACTCCTTCGGAAGGAGTCAAAGAAGCTTACCACAACGGCATCGAATCGCGGGAAATGCTGCCGTTGCGGCAAATGGACGAAGAGGCAATGCCGTTCACAGGGCCTGTGGCAACGGTTCGGAGGTAAAGGCCGTTCCACAACGGCACCAAATCGCGGGAAATGCTGCCGTTATGGTTAAGAGGCGAAGGACAATGCCAAGGACAATGCCGATTTATATGGGATATATGAAGACTTACGGTAAGCAGGGGAGCGCGGATTTTCTGCAACTACTTGAATCACCGTAGGTTATGATTATAACGAGGGCTTTTCGGAGATGTCCGGATCTGCGAAAAGCCCTCGTTGATTTTACAAATTACTAATTTGCTGCGACTTACAAAAAGCCACCGCAACACTGCTTACCGTTACTCGGCTTCGGCTCCAGCAGAGGCAGCGAAAAGGGCCTCAAGCTCGGCGGCAAGGGCTTCACCGCGGAGGTTCTTGGCGATGATCTCTCCGGTGGAGGCGTCGATGAGGTAGTTCCAGGGAATACCGTCCATACCGTAACCGGCCCAGACAGGACTGGTGCTGGGGCTGCCGGTGACTTCGGTGATGACATTTGGCCAGTTCATACCGAACTCCTTCAACGCGCTGCGCCAGTTCTCGGGGGAGCTGTCGAAGGACATGCCGTAGATTTCGAAACCGGAGTTGCGGAAACGGGCGTACTGCTCGACCAGGACAGGCATTTCCTCCCGGCACGGACCGCACCACGAGGCCCACAGATCCAGCAGCACGTAGCGCACGCCGTCACGCTCCACGATATCACTGAGCCGCACCGCATTGTCCTTGACATCCTTGCCCTCGATATCCCAGTATGGCATTCCGAGGTCGGCCTTGATCGGCTCGAGCATCTCCTCCAACTGGAGGTAGAGCGGATGCGCTTTCATGCTCTCCGGGAACTCCGCCAGGACCGCCTCGATCTCCGGCTTGGAGGACATCGCCAGCATACCCTGCAGGAGTGTAAGCCCCAGCACGTTGTGATTGGCCCGGATGATGTCCAGCGGATCCTCATAATCCCCGGCGTCTCCGAAAGACAGCTCATAGTAGAGGTCATTCATAGGTGTTCCATGCGCAAAATACATCTCATAGTCCGGGATATACTCTAACGACACGGTTCCCGGCTCGAGGAAAATCATCTCGCTCATCTGATACAGCCCCGAAGGCGCGGAACTGGCCCCCATATAAAGCATGGCCACACCCGAACCCATGTCCGCCCCCTCTATCCTGAATGATCCGTTCTCTATCAGCGCCGAGTCCAGCATCGACCAGTCCACTCCGTCAGAGACATACATCCAGTGCCCGTCCACCAGCTGGTCCCCTGAGCCTTCGATTACATACTTGCTTCCAGATGTGCAGCCTGCAAGAAAAAGGGCAGCGGCCGCTATCACCGCCAATGATAAAAGATTTTTCATAAATAGGTCTGTTTGAAATTTCCTGCAATTTATAAAATTTCCTGCTATAACATTTCAACGGGCATCTGAAATCCGCTCCTCTTTCATTCCTCTTTCCGCTCCAACCTCCCCACAGTGAGGTGTACCGTCCTGTCTGTTTCCGGCATAAAACAATCAAAAAGCACATATTCATACAGTTACAGCAATTCACGGATTACAGACACACCACAGACACTTCGAGGGCCCGACACAAGAACAGCACACTCGACGTGCCGGGGATTCTATTAAATTTGCGCGGTGAATAGCACGACAATACCATGAGACAGATATTGACAGAGAATCACAACGGCCTGCTGCGGTATGAGATAGCCCCGGAAGTGACGGCGTTCTCCCCGCTGAGGGACGCCGTGCTGCCGACAAGGGTGGTGCAGGCGCATCAGGTGCACGGGGACCGGGTGGCCGTGGTGACTTCGGCCGGCACCACACGGGAAGAACTGAAGGGGTATGACGCGCTGGTAACGGACGTCCCTGGCGTGGCGATAGGGGCCAGGACGGCTGACTGCATACCGGTGCTGATGTACGATCCGGTACGGCGGGTAGTGACGGCAGTACATTCCGGATGGAAGGGTACGGTGCTGAAAATCGCAGCGAAAGTCCTGGCTGTGATGGCCTCCAAGTACGGCACCCGCGCCGCCGACATCATAGCGGTAATCGGTCCCGGCATCGGTCCGGACAGCTTTCAGGTCGGTCCGGAAGTCGCCGGGGCCTTCCTCGCCGCCGGATTTCCGGAGACATGGTCCCGGCCGGACACTGATGACTACGGTACGGCCGGCACCGGCAAAACCGTTGTCCGCCTTATCACCGACCGCGGCCCGCGCATCCCCGGCTCCATGTCCGGCGGCCTCCACATCGACCTTCCCCAGGCCGTCCGCCTGACCCTCATCCGGGCCGGTGTCCATGACCCCAACATCCTCATCTCCGGCATCGACACCTACACCCACCCAGGCTTCTTCTCAGCCCGCCGCGAAGGCCCCTCCTGCGGCCGAACCATCAACACCATCATGCTCAATCCCTGAGTTTCCTGCTGTTCAGCCCACACGACCGGATAGAAGCGACAGGCAGCCAGCGTCTAGAAAGGTATGCAAACACCCGCGTCCGAGCCTACGAAGGATTGACCGTAAGTACTGACGCACCCCATTTTCATAATCAACTATTTTTCACAGCATTACCGACACAACGAGAATCTTTCGCGCCTTCACAACCCACCGGCAAGCACACCCCTCTTTCTTAACCCTCTGACTTCCGAGCGATTACAAAAAGTACCCGCGTCCCTGCTTACCGTTGTTGCACAGTCAGAATATAATTCCTAACTTTGAGGCAGTCATTAACCGATAGATGCGAAAGATTATGGAGCAGGAGAAAAATTTCCGGCACATCTGCACAGCCGGACTGGAAAAAGAAATCATTTTCAAGACTGACGCCGATTACATTTTCGGGATGAACAGCATTCCGGTATGCATGGCTGACAAAGACATATCCATGCACGCTTTCTGTCTGATGGACAATCACGTCCATTTCATAGCCCACGGCACCGAAGAGGACTGCGGTGGATTCATCAAGGCCTACCGGAAGCGACTTTTCACCCTGGCCGACATGAGCCGCGCAGACATCTGTATGAAAGAAATTGACGATACCGAGTACCTTAAACGGGCGATTGCCTACGTCCTGCGCAACCCTCCCGCAGCCGGACTGGCCGTTCTCCCGACCCATTACCGATGGAGTTCCGGTCCTCTGTATTTCAACGACGGCAACACGCTGACAGCCAACCGGCCGGTCACAGATATCGCACACATGAGCAAGCGGCGGCAGCAGAAACTGTTCCGTACCCGCGGACAGCTGCCTGGACACTACACCGTAACGGCCGACGGACTCATCTGCCCTAAATGCTACGTAGACTACCGCGCCGTCGAGGAGATATTCCGCAGCCCTGTCAGGATGCTCTACTTCCTCTCGCGCAACGACAGTATGGAGATGGAGCTGACATCCGGAATCCTCCGGCGGGCCCGCTACACTGACAGCGAGATGGCCTCCACCGTCACGAACCTCTGCAGCGAAATATTCAGCAAGTCTTCTCCCGATGCGCTCAGCATAGACGAGAAGTATCAGCTGGCAGACATCCTCCGGAAACAATACGGTCTGGGCATCAAGCAGCTGGCACGCCTCACCCACACCAGCATCAGTCTGCTCGGACAAGTCTTCCACCACGGCCAAAGCGCTCCGAGTCAGAACAGTCAGAAGCAGAACAGCATGGCTCAGAACAGCCCGGATTACAACCCTCAAGGATAGAAGCCCCAATTAGTCCGGCTCCGACAGAAACAGCCACAACCTGAGCACCCACAGCAAGCACGGCTCAGAGCCACCGGTTCCCGCAACGGTAAGATGTGACGCACTCCTATTTTGCAAAACATTGACATTCAGAACGATGCGAATCACACATGATCTTTCCGCCCCCTCACAACATCCCGAAAAGATCACACCCTTACCGTAACACGCTGATCACTGAGCGTTTGCAAAAACACCCTGCTGCACTGCTTACCATTGCCAGAGGGCGTGGGTAAGATTACAGAACAGGGATACTCCCGGCCATCTCAGGACGCACTGGTTGGTCAGAGGACGCGGACGAGATTGCGGAACAGCGCATCGGGAATGTCGGCCGAGGCGGTACGGAAGCCGGCATTGCCGTTGACCTCGCAGACCTTGAAGCCGTTATGACCGTCGAACAGCAGGTCCACCCCCGCAAAGAAGAGCCCGCAGGCACGGGCAGCGGCCACTGCGAGAGAGGCAGCGGCGGGAGGCAGCGGAATCTGACGGAAGGAGCCCCCGGCGGCGAAATTGGACTTGAAGCTCGAGGGATTGTACCGCAGCACATGACCGGCCACCTCGTCCCCCGTCACCCACACCCGGATGTCCCGTCCGCTGCTCGTGGCCACGAACTCCTGCAGGACAGGCACACAGCCGCGGCGGACCTCCTCCGGCGTCTCCCCGAACTCACTGATTCCACGGGACAATGCCTCCAGGCGCAGAGCCTCCTCCCGCCGGCACGCCTCCAGCGCGGAACGGTATTCCAGGGCATCGCGGACGAGGAAGACATTCTCCCCCTTCGACCCGAAATTGAGCTTGAGGATAAATGGAAATGCGTCCCCGCTCCCAGCCTCTTCAGGGGACAATGCCCCCGGCACCGGCACCCCGGCAGCGGCCAGAACCTCCCCGCAGCGGAGCTTGTCGCGGCAGAGGATCATCGCCTCGAGAGCATTCAGTACCGGTACACCCTGAGCCTCATACCACCGCGACAGGGCGATATTGTACCCCCGCATCAGGACAAAATCCGGCTTCCAGGCCGGAGCGCCCGCAGGAGCCTCAGCCGCCGGAGCGTCGTAGAACAGCACCTCGACCGACATCCCGTGACGGGCAGCCGCCTCCCGGAACCAGCCGAAAGCATTGTTCCCCCGGGGAGTCGTCGAGGGGTATATCAGCAGACCTCTTTTTTCCATGACGCGAAAATATGGAAAATAATCGCTAAATTTGGCGAATAACAATAAAACTGCCATGAAACGTCTGCTCACACCCGCACTTCTAGCGACATCACTGCTCCTGACCGGCTGCGGCCGGAACAATATCAGATACGAGCCGCCCGTATTTCCTGTCGAGAGGGAGGCCTGTTTCGAGATACTCGGTGACGGGCTGCTCTTCAATACCGCTCAGGATCTTTACGTATACAAGGACTGGTTAGTGCTGCCTGCTCTCAACATGCAGACCCGGAAAACGCTGCATATCTACGACAAGCACACAGGTGCTCCGGTCGCCGGTACCATCCGGGAAGGACGCGGACCGGGCGAGACCATTCAGGGGAACAGGACACCGTCCCTGCGGAACGACACTCTGTACTACTACGACCTGACGCAGAACCTCATGCAGTGCTTCCCGGTGGACTCGCTCATTCACAGCAGCTATCCCGTCAGGGAGATAAAAATGGAGGGGACCGGCAGGACAAACCTGTGCATCTATATCGGAAACGGCATCCTGCTCAACCAGACATGCAAGGCCGGGTTCACCGCCGCGGTGAACGATGAGCTCCCGATAGAACTGCTGCTCCAGAACCTTGACGGAAACGTTCTGTCCCGGCACACTCTCCAGGAAATACCGGACGAAACCGGACGCATGAACGAATACCTGTACTGGAATTCCGTCTTGGACCTCTCGCCCGACGGCAGCATGTGCGTCATAGGCACGTTCTACGGAGCCGTCCTGCAGATATTTTCCATAGAGGATGACCGGCTGGAACCCACAGGCATCCAGTACTTCGTGAAGCCGGACATCGAGGCGCTGGAGTACACCTATGATTTCAACGAGAACACCATCGCAGGATTCGCCGACATCTGCTGCACCGACGACAGGATCTACACCGCCTACGACGGACACACTCCCGTACAGAAATACTACGACGACTATACGCCTGACATGGGACAGATGTACTCAGACATCGCCGTGTTAGACCATGAGGGCCGTCCACTGGAACTCATACGGACAGACATGACAATCGTGAAACTGTGCTATGACGGGACTGAGAACACCGTCTACGCCCTGACTGAGGACACTGAAGGCACACTGCACTTCGGACGGCTGAGGATGTAGGGCCGGCAGGGCTGTTGCATATTCCGGAGTCTTTTCCTATTTTTGCCGCCCTAAAACACAAAACCGATTCATCAACTCAGCTACAACACACTACAGCCATGCACCTCAAGGCCACCATCCTCACCCTGATCCTGACCGCCGCTGCATGCATCAACTCCTCTGCGGCCATCGACACCCTAAGCACCGTAACAGATGACCGGAAGGACAGCAAGCTCGTCCGTTTCCTTTCGGAAAAGGTAAGCGTAAGCGGCTATGCCCAGGCCGGATACCAGTACGACACCTACGACATGGCGCATGACGGGCCCTTCAACAAGTTCAGTCTGTACAGGGCAATGATCATCGCCGATGTCAAGCCGATCAGGCACCTGGACCTCTACTTCATGGCCGACGTGTCCAAATTCAAGCTGCATGAGCTCTTCGTCAGATACCGCCCGGTGGATGCGTTCTACATCCGCCTCGGGCAGTACAAGACCCCCTTCACGATTGAGAGCAATATGTCTCCCTCCGTCTTAGAAATAATAAAGGGCGCCCAGGCAGTCCAGTATCTCGCGGGTATCGACGGCTCGGACGTATGCTTCGGCGCGGGAGCCGGCAGGGACCTGGGACTGGAAGTGGGAGGCGCATTTCTGAAAATAGGCAAGGACAACCGCAATCTGATAGAATACAGGGTCGGCGTCTTCAGCGGCGAGCCGTCCAATACGGCCGAGACCAACAACCGCAAGGATGTGGTGGCAAGCCTCGCCCTCAGGCCGGTCAGCTTCCTCAAGGTGCACGGCTCCGTCTACTTCGGAGAGGGCACCGCAAAGGCGGACAGCCCCTACGGGACATTCAAGGCCGGGGAGACATACCGCAGGGACAGGTGGAGCGCAGGCCTGGAGATGGAGGCAGGACCGATGTATCTCAGGAGCGAATATATGGAAGGTCTCGACGCATCCGTCCGGAGCCGGGGCGCCTACGCCACCCTCGTGGGCTCCGCCACTCATTTTCTCGACATCGTGGCATCGGTGGATTATCTGGACCGGAATATCGCCCTGAGCGACTGGCAGTGCAGCTACATCTTCGGACTGCAGTGGAACTTCTACCGCAAATGCCGCCTCCAGGCGCAGTACGTCTACCAGCAGCGCTCCAGTAACAGTCAGGGGGTCTTCAGCGGCATCCCCTCCTCGCACATGATCATCACGCAGCTCCAGGTCGGCTTCTGATACAAGGCCAACGGTAAGCAGGCGAGCACCCCTTTTTCAGAAAGGCTTGTAAATTAAGACATTCCAAAAGTCACGAGTAACTTTAGTCGGGTTCAGAGCCACCCGAAAGAACACTCTGTTTTGTAACTAACTGATCACTGAGCGTTTACAAAACACCCCCGCTGCAGTACTTACGGAAAAAGCCGCACCGGGATTCCGGCACGGCCTTTCTTCATGTTTTTGCGGATCGCCCGCTGGGTCAACTATTTCAGCAGATGCTCGTCGATAATCTGCTTGAGCTGGGCTTTTGACGGAGCACCCGGGCTCATCGACGGCTCTCCGTCGGCGGGGATGAAGAGCAGGGTGGGCACCGAGCGGATTCCGAAGGCTCCGGCGAGCTCGCGCTCCTGGTCCACGTCCACCTTGTAGATTACGAGTCTGTCTCCGTACTCTTTCGCAAGTTCCTCGAGCACGGGGCTCAGGGCCTTGCAGGGGCCGCACCAGGTGGCGAAGAAGTCCACGATGGCGGGCTTGGTCCCCTCATATTTCCAGGCCTGGGAATCGGTCTCGTAGTTCCACACTTTCTGCAGAAATTCCGCTTTGGTCAGATGTATTGTTCCTGTTTCCATTTTTTCCTCATTTTTTCCGGACTCCCTCTCCTGTCCGTATGCCGTCAGAGGCAGGGCGGACAGAAGCAGGGTTCCGGCCATAAGCAGTGTTGTCGCTATCCGTTTCATTATTTTCTGTAAATTTTGTCCTCTATCTTCTCCTTGGGGAGCTGACGGGTGCAGAAGAACCAGTCGTAGCACTTCAGGTCCTTGTCGTCTCCGTCCATCCGGCTCTTGGCCACTCCGCAGGAACCGGCCGTGGGCACTATCACCTCGTCTCCGGGCTGCCAGTCGGCGGGCAGGGCGACACCGAACTCATCGGCGGTCTGCAGGCCCACCAGCACTCTCTTAAGCTCATCAAAATTCCTGCCAAGCGAGAGGGGATAGTAGACAATGGTGCGGATTACGTTCTTCGGATCGATGAAGAAGACGGCGCGGACGGCCTGGGTGGCACTCTCACCGGGCTGGATCATGCCGTACTTGCGGGCGATGTCCATGGTGATGTCCTCGATCAGGGGGAACTTCACCTCGACGTTCTTCATACCCTTGTACTGAATCTTCTCCTGGATGGTGCGCAGCCAGGCGATGTGGCTGTAGAGTCCGTCCACGGAGAGGCCGATGAGCTGGGTACCCAGGGCCTCGAACTCGGCGGCGCGGGAGGCGAAGGTCATGAACTCGGAGGTGCAGACGGGGGTGAAGTCGGCGGGATGGCTGAAGAGGATCTTCCACTTGCCCTTGAAATCCTCGGGAAACTTTATCCGGCCCTGAGTGGTCACGGCCTCGAAAGCGGGAGCCTGGTCGCCGATGCGGGGCATGGGATAATACAGCTGCTGTGTCTGAGTCTGAATGTTGTTGTTGCTGTCCATAACTATTACTTTTTAATGATTAATATTCCGTTCTGTTTTGTTTTACGGTGCAAAGATATGGCGGCGGTTTTGATAAATCAAATCGATATTTTTTATATTCTCATAGATAATTTCTATATTCGCCGGCAGTATGAAGACAGATACCCATCTCAGCCTTACCGCCCTGCGCTACATCGTCGCAGTGGACACCCACCGCAACTTCGTCCGGGCCGCCGAAGCCTGCGGCGTCACCCAGCCGACCCTCAGCGCGGGCATCCGCAGCATAGAGACCGCCCTGGACGTGACCATATTTGACCGCGGAGCCCACCCCGTCCGCCCCACCTCCCTCGGAGAGAAGATCATCGCCCAGGCCCGGGTGACCCTGCACAATGCCTCGCAGATCGAGGAGCTGGTCGCCGTCGAGAAGGGGAACGAGGGCGGAGAGGCCGTCATGGGCATCATCCCGACCATTGCCCCATACATTCTCCCCGGACTCTTCCGGAGGATGCACGAAGAGCACCCGTCCATACATCTGCGCGTGTCCGAGATGCGCACCCGCTTCATCGTGGAGAAGCTGCTGGCGGCGGAGATTGACATGGCCATCTTAGCTACTCCGTTAGAGCAGAAGGGCCTGTTAGAAATACCATTGTACTATGAAAAATTCGTGGCGTACATCTCCCCGTCCGACGAGCTGCACGCCCTGAGCGAAGTGCCGGCCGACCGCCTGGCCTCCGACCGTCTGTGGATCCTCGAGGAGGGCCACTGCCTCCGCAGCCAGGTCTTCAATTTCTGCCACAGCCACCGCCGGACCCGCACCGAATACCAGGCCGGCAGCATAGACACCCTCGTGCGGATAGTGGACACCAACGGCGGCTACACCGTCATCCCCGAGCTGCACGCCGCATTCCTCACCGAAGAGCAGCGCGGGAACCTCAGGCCCATCGTCCGGCAGAACGGCGGGGCACCGGCTACTGACATTGCCCCCTCAGGCAGCATTCCGTCCCCCGACTGCCCGACCTGCGTCCCCGTCCGCGAAGTCTCCCTCGTCATCCGCGAGGACTTCGTCCGCGAGCGCCTGCTCAACGTCATCGCCGGCTGCATCAAGCACATCGTTCCGGAAGGGATGCTCGACTCGCGGCTCAAGCGCTTCGCCATCAAACTTTAGAAAATGGAATTGCCGATATCGGTGGTGAAATGCTCGAGGGCGGCCATTCCGATGAGGGAGTTGCCGTGGCGGTTGAGTTCTGGGCTCCAGACGGTAATGGCGAGGTTGCCGGGGATGTAGGCCGCTATGCCGCCGCCTACGCCGCTCTTGCCGGGGAGGCCGGCGCGGAAGGCGAAGTCGCCCGACTCGTCGTAGAAGCCGCAGGTGAGCATGAGGGCTCCGAGGCGTTTGGCCTGGCTGACGGTCAGGACCTGCCTGCCGTCGAAGGGGTTCACGCCACGGTTGCTCAGGAAGAGGAAGGCGCGGGCGAGGTCCGCACACGACATCGATATGGCGCACTGGTGGCAGTAGACGTCCAGCAGCGTCTCCACGTCATTCTCAATATTCCCGAAGCTCTTCATGAAATAGGCAAGGGCCAGGTTGCGGTCGGCATTGAGCCGCTCGGAGCGGGCTATCTCCTTGTCGTAGTAGATATCGTCGTTGGCGCAGAGGGCGCGGACAAACTCCAGCATGGCGTCCTTGGGATGAGGGTAGAGCGATATCAGGCGGTCCGTCACGACGAGGGCACCGGCATTGATGAACGGGTTGCGGGGCAGGCCGTGCTCATACTCGAGCTGCACCAAGGAGTTGAACGGATTGCCGGAGGGTTCGCGTCCCACCGCCTTCCATATATCGTCCCCGATGCGCCCGGTCACCATCGCCAGGGTAAACACCTTCGAAATACTCTGAATCGAGAAGCACACCTGCGCGTCCCCGGTCCTGAACTCCTGCCCGTCGAGAGTAGCCACCGCTATCCCGAACTGCCTCGGATCCACCTTCGCAAGCGCCGGTATGTAATCCGCAACCCTGCCCTGTCCCCACAGTTCCTGCAGTTGACCGTGAATCCTGTCAATCACATTCTGATAATCCATATTCTCAGTTTAAGACTGCAAAAATACACAGGATACGGGAAGAATGAACTATATTTGCGGCCCGATAAACGGAAAAAATATGGAGACAGCAGAAGAAAGACGCAGAAAAGTACTTGACAGACTGCAGGAAATGGGCATCAGCTACATAATCCACGAGCATCCGCCGCTTCCTACGATAGAGGAGGCCATGAAGTACTGGAAGGACTTCGACTCGACCCACTGCAAGAACTTGTTTTTCAGAAACCACAAGGGCAACCGCCACTACCTGGTCATCCTCGAGTGCCACAAGCAGATGGACATCCACGGCCTGGAGCATCAGCTGCATCAGGGCAAGCTCTCCTTCGCCTCCGAGCAGCGTATGGAGAAATACCTCGGGACTGTCCCCGGCTCCGTCTCCCTCTTCGGCCTCATCAACGACCCTGACCATCAGGTCAAGCTCTATCTGGACAAGGACCTGCGGCAGGCAGAGAGGGTGACATTCCACCCCAACGACAATACCGCCTCGCTGGAAATCTCCCGCGACGACATGTACCGCTTCATCCAGCTTTGGGGCGGCGAATGGGAGGAGCTGTAGAGAAGTCATAGCCCTGAAAAGCGTAATCGCCCGTGATTCCGTGAACGGGAGGGGCCCACTGCCAAGCAGTGGGAGGGATAGCGCGAAGCGCGTACTTTTCAGGGCTATGACTTCTCTACAGCTGATATGTTTCCGAAAATAAGGTCAGACAGCGACCCAGTCGATGTGGATGCCGCGGCGCTCCATGCCCCTGAACCAGGTCATCTGCCGTTTTGCGAACTGATGGATGGCGATGGCCAGCCTGGCGTGCATCTCGTCGTAACTCATCTGCCCGGTGAGATACAGGGTGACGAACTTATATTCCAGACCATAGTAGATAAGGTCATCCGGTGAGAGGCCGCTCTCGAGCAGACGGCGTACCTCGTCGATCATTCCCTCCTTCAGGCGGGCATCCAGCCTCCGGTCGATACGGGCATTGCGCTCCTCCCGCGAAACTGACAGCCCGATGTAGTGCACCTCCTCCGGAGCGAAGCGGGCCAGCGAAGCATTGTCCCCGGAGAATACCCCCGCATCCTCCGGATGTTCCTTCTGATACACCGCTATCTCGATGGCCCGGATGAGCCTTTTCCGCGTATCGTAGTCCGTGGTATTGTGAGGAACGGTCAGCGACTTCAGCATGTCTATCAGATATTCATCGGAGTGCTGCTCGAGCTCCGCACGCAGAGCCGGGTTGGAAGGCACCTCCGGTATCGCATAGTTCCGCGTCACCGACTCGATGTACAGCCCCGAGCCGCCGCAGAGAATCACCGGACGGCCTCGCGAGACGATGTCATTGTACGCCGCCGCGAAATCCCGCTGATACCGGAAGATATCGTACCTCACCCCTGCATCCACGATGTCTATCAGATGATACGGCACCGGCCGGCCCTCATAGACATACTCGCCGAGATCCTTCCCCGTACCGATATCCATCCCGCGGTATATCTGCCGCGAGTCCGCCGAGATAATCTCAGCCCCGGCCTCCCCCGCCAGCCGCACCGCATAGCGGGTCTTGCCCGAGGCCGTCGGCCCCAGGACCACCGTCAGACGATATTTTTCCAGATCACTGCTCATAACATCATTGTTTTATTTGCGTGAAGCCCGGTATTCCTTGGGGGACATCCCGGTATTGCGCTTGAAAAAACGGCTCATCGAAGTATGCTCGGGAAAATTCAGGTACTGCGCTATCTCGCTAACGGAGAACAGCGGATTATCCAGCTGGACCTTGATCTCGGCTATCAGCTGCTTGTCGATCAACTGCTTGGGAGTCATCCCCCCGAAATTCTCCGCCACGATATCCCCGAGATACCGGGGCGATATGCACAGCTTGTCAGCGTAAAAAGGCACCTGATGCTCCCGGGCGCTGTTCTCCCTGATCAGACGCATGAACTGATGGCAGAGCACCTGCCGGCGGCTGATCTCACGGGAGGCAGTCACCTTCTTGCGGGGAATGTGGTTGTACAGGCACATCAGCATGCTCTGGAGAAAATTCTGTTCTATCTGCTTCCGGAAATACTGTACCGGGCGGGTAAACAGCAGACGGGCCATGTCCATCCACTGCAGCACGTTCTCCCACTCGTCCTCAGGGGCGCCTCCGCCGATGTGGTCCAGGAAGGGATACTCGTGCAGGTAATTCAGGAAGTCCGAATCTATCGGCAATATGGCCTTGATCACCACATCCTTGGGATACAGCAGCATCCTCACCGTGAAATCCGGGCTCGGGTCACTGACCTGCACTAAAGTACCGCCGAAGAGAAAAAGTTCAGTGCCCCGCCGCATTCCGTAGCTCTGGATACCGGTCGAAATCTCGGCCGTCCCGCACGTACACACTATCTGAATATCACAGCCGAACCGGCACGCATTGCGCACTAACGGCTCCATGTCGGTCTCGCCGTACTGGATGTGGGGAGTATCTGAAAAAAAGGCTTTATCCATCTGTCATTCTGTTTCTGTCACAAATCTAATGCTTTTTCTCTCATGGGCCGCATTTTCTTCGCAAAATGCACAGCGGGAAGGCACTGGAAAGGGGCTGACTCAAAAGGCACGGCTGGAAGGTGACGGGGAAAGGCCACTTTTGTCGGCACCTTCCGGATGGGAGTCGAAATGACAGGCAACCTCCGCAGTACTGTATGGAACTGTCAGAAAGTTTTAGTATATTTGCGTTACTATGGAAGTTTACGACGACAGATACAATAACAGGCCGATATACGTCGTAAGACGGACCAACGGCCTCGGGACGGCGGGCTTCATACTCGCGGTCCTGACGATAGTCCTGGGCTGGGTACCCGTTTTCGGATGGTTTACCTGGGCCCTGGGACTGCTCTTCTCCTTCATCGGCATGTTCAAGGCCCCGAGGGGTCTGGCCATCGCCGGATTCATTATTTCCCTGCTCGGCCTGGTAATGATACTCTTCGTGTTCGCACTGATAGCGGCCGCGATAGGCGTGGCAGGTGTCTCCTCAGCGGTAGTAGCCGCACTTTTCTAAACACTTAAACTCCGACATTATGAACACACAGCCCAGAGCATTTCTCTTCCTAGCCGACGGTTTTGAAATCACCGAGGCAATGGCTCCCGCCGACATCCTCGTAAGAGGCGGCATCGAGCTCAACATCATCTCCATCAGCGACAGCCATACCGTGACCAGTGCCCAGCGCATCAGCGTCAACGCAGAGTTTACCTTAGACGAATACCCTCTGAACGACATCCGGACAGAGGACATCATGATCTTCCCAGGAGGCATGCCAGGCTCAACGAACCTCGCAGCCTGCGCCCCGCTGGTGAACCGCATGCAGCGCCACTATGCTGAAGGCGGCACCGTAGCGGCCATCTGCGCGGCACCGGCTGTCGTACTCTCACTGCTGCCGCTCGAAGATGCAGTGCGCTCAAGGGGCGGCCTGAAAATGACCTGCTACGAAGGCTTCGAGCCGTATCTGACCGCAAAGGGCGTAACGGTAGTGGACCAGCGTCAGGGCGTCGTAGCGGACGCAGGCATCATCTCCGCCAGCGGAGCCGGTCACGCCGTATCCTTCGGCCTCAAGATTCTGGAACTCATCTCCGGCAACGACGCCGCACAGAAAATCGCACAGGCCATCATGTTGTAAACACACAGCAAAGGCTTCTCAAAAATGTAACACAATCTGTTGCGGCGCGCACGATAAGGACGCATGACGCACAGCAAGAAGTCACAAAATGCACGTCGCCCGCCGGGCCGTACACATACACCGACCGAAATACAGCGTATTACATACTGAGGACGACCTCAGCAAATCATCAGAACAGCATCAGCCCTCAGCCGACGAAGTAATATCCGCCAGCTCCGAAGTAATCGCCTGCTGACGCCGCTTGTTGTACTCGAGGGTAAGGTCATCGGAGAGTTCCTCGGCATTGTCCGTGGCGGTCTGCATGGCGACCATGCGGGCGGCATTCTCGGCAGTGATGCTGTCGAGCAGGGCATTGTACAGGATAATGCGGATCGCCGAGGGCAGCAGCGCGTCCAGCAGGGTATCGGGAGCGGGCTCAAGGATGTAGTCCACGGCAGTGGTACGGTCCACGTTGGCACGGCTCACGCGGTTGAAGGGCAGCAGCTGCTCGCGCATGGGCACCTGGCGTCCCATCGAGTGAAAATGGCAGCGGGAGATGCAGACGCGGTCGCACCTGCCGGCCAGGAAATCCTCCATCAGCCGGTCTGCGAGGGGAATGATTCCGTCAAAGGAATGTTTCCCGACCAGATGCCGGTAATCCAGACAAATATCCACATTTTCCCCGCGTGCAGCCGCATACCGGCCCATCCCCTGCACCATCTTCTCCCCCATCGGATACACTGTAACCTGGGAGAATCCCCCGGCGAGCAGTTCCTCCACCGCCGAGACGGCCTCGCGCAGGGCATTGGCATTGAAGGCACCGCAGAGCGAACTGTCCGAGGCAAGGGCCACGAGGCAGGCCCGCCGCTTCTCCCCATGCTCGAGAGTCAGCGGAGAGGCCACCTCCACATCCGGGTCGCTGACCAGAGCCGCCACGATATCGGAGAAACGCCGCTCATACTCCGACAGAGCCTCCATCGAGGACTGCACCCTCAGCAGCTTGGCCGAAGCGACCATCTTCATCGCCGAGGTAATCTTCAACGTGCTCTGCACGGAAGCGATACGCTCCTTCAACTCTTTCAGCGCAGCCATAGTCCCTACGATATTTTAAGCGAGGCGGCCACCTCTTCGGCGGCTTTCTCTATGGTCCTGCACGCATCGTCAGTAAGCCCGCCGGAGACCAGCGTGTCAAATACTCCGGTAGGCTTGAGGGCTTCTATCAGCAGCCGCTCGAAATCGGAGACATGCTCGAGAGGCACATCCTTGAGCAGTCCGTGGGTACCGCAGTAGAGCACAGCTATCTGCTCGCCCACCGGCATGGGTGTGTACTGGGGCTGCACCAGCAGGCGGGTATTCTTGCGTCCGCGGTCCAGCACGGCGGCGGTCACCGGGTCCATGTCGCTGCTGAACTTGGAGAAAGACTCCAGCTCGCGGTACTGGGCCTGGTCTATCTTCAGGGTACCGGCCACCTTCTTCATGGCCTTGACCTGGGCGTTGCCGCCTACACGGGATACGGAGATACCCACGTCCACGGCCGGCAGGTTGCCCTCGTTGAACAGGTCGGTATCCAGAAATATCTGTCCGTCGGTAATTGAAATCACATTGGTAGGGATGTAGGCCGACACGTCCCCCGCCTGGGTCTCAATGATGGGCAGGGCCGTCAGCGAGCCGCCTCCGCGCACCTTGTCCTTCAGGGCCGGCGGAATATCGTTCATCTGCCGGGCCACCTCCTCCTGAGCGATGATCTTGGCCGCCCTCTCCAACAGACGGGAGTGCAGGTAGAAGATATCGCCCGGATAGGCCTCGCGTCCCGAGGGCCGGCGCAGGATCAGCGACACCTCGCGGTAGGCCACGGCCTGTTTCGACAGGTCGTCGTACACCACCAGGGCATGCCGTCCCGTATCGCGGAAATACTCCCCTATCGCCGCCCCCGCAAACGGAGCGTAGTAACGCATCGCCGCAGAATCGGCAGCCATCGCCGCCACCACCACGGTATAGTCCATCGCCCCGTACTTGCGCAGGGTATCTACCAAGGCTGCCACCGTGGAGGCTTTCTGGCCCACAGCCACGTAAATGCAGTAGACCGGCTCCCCGGCCTCATAGCAGGAGCGCTGGTTGATGATGGTGTCCACGGCGATGGCCGTCTTTCCGGTCTGACGGTCGCCGATAATCAGCTCCCTCTGTCCGCGCCCGATAGGTATCATCGCGTCGATGGCCTTCAGGCCGGTCTGCAGAGGCTCGCTCACCGGCTGGCGGAATATCACCCCGGGCGCCTTGCGGTCCAGCGGCATCTCCACCTTTTCCCCGGATATCTCCCCGCCACCGTCGATAGGCTCCCCGAGCGGATTGATCACCCTTCCGAGCATCGACTCGCTCACGTCTATCGAGACGGTCCGGCCGGTACGCCGCACCATGTCTCCCTCCTTGACCAGGTCGGTTGGTCCGAGCAGCACGGCCCCGACATTGTCCTCCTCGAGGTTCATCACCACGGCTTTCATCCCGCCGTCGAACTCCAGCAGCTCGCTGGCCTCGGCATTGCGCAGTCCGAAGATACGCACCACGCCGTCACTCACCTGGAGCACCGTCCCGACCTCGGCGTACTGCGCCCCGAGATCGATGCCCTGCAGTTCGGAGAGCAGGATCTGCGGCACCTCCGAAGGCTTTATCTTATTGGATTTATCACTCATTTCTATACAATATTCAGTAAAAACTACATTTTAAATTTTCCTGACCGGCTCCGTCCCTAACCTCTTCCGCAGCAGCTTGATCTGCGAGGCGGTACTGGCGTCTATCAGCAGGTCCTCCATGCGGAAGACGAAACCTCCGATGATGGAGGGATCCACCTTCTCGGTGATATTGACGGAACAATGGTCAAGGTCCCTCACCCTCGAGCGGATGATACCCTCCACGTCCTTCCCGAGGGGAACGGCAGTGGTCAGCAGCGCCTCCTTGATATGATGCCTCTCCCTGTAGAGGGCAAGGAAGGAGTGAAGCATGATGTAGAAGCAGGACTCCCGGTGATGACGCAGCACCAGCAGGACAAAATCCCGCAGGGAACGGCACGGCTCCTCTTCGAAGAGACCGAATATAACCGCCGCCTTCTCCTCCTCGGACAATGAGGGGGACAGCACGGCCTCCCTCACCTGAGGCAGGAAGTCGAACTGCCGGGAGAATGGCCGCAGCTGCTCATAGACCCGGGCCTCCTCCCCGAGGGAGGCGGAATACTCCGCCAGGGCCTTGGCATAACGTCTCGATATCAATCCGGTATCCATCGCCGTCTACTCTTTTTCAGGTTTATCTTCCGGGGCCTTCTTCTCCGGGTCCATCTCGGCCAGCAGTCTCTCCGCCAGGGCGGTCTGACTCTGAGGGTCGGACGAGAGCCGCTCCCGCAGCAGGCGCTCGCTTATCGCTATGGAGAGCAGGGCCACCTGATGCCTGGCATCGCGGATGATGGCGTCGCTCTCGAGCTGAGCGCTGGCCTTGGCGGCGGCGATGATCTTCTCGCCCTCCTCCCCGGCCTTCCTGCGGGCCTCTGCTATGAGCTGCTCCCGGGTCTGGACGGCCGAACGGAGTATCTCCGTCTTCTGCTTCTCGGCGTCCCGGCGGACCTCGTCCATCTGCACCTGCAGGTCGTCCAGCTTCTTCTGAGCCTCACCGGCGGCGGCCAGGGAGGAGTCGATATACTCCCTGCGCCGGTCCACCGACTTCTGGATCACGGGGAAGCCGAACTTGGCCAGCAGGATGAAGACGACCGCAAAGGCCAGCGTCATCCAGATAAGCAGTCCTGGTTCCGGTTGCAACAGTCCCATGGCTCAGCTGCGTTTAGAGGGCCATGAAGCAGATTACGACCGCGAAGAGGGCCACTCCCTCCACCAGGGCGGCGATGATGATCATGTTGGTACGGATCTTACTTGCCTGATCCGGCTGGCGGCCTATGGCCTCCATGGCCGACGAACCGATCTTTCCGATACCGATACCTGCGCCTATCGCAGCGAGTCCGGCGCCTATGGCGGCTCCGAGTATTGCTAATTCTGACATAATTTTAAATTTTTAAACGTTTTTATATTTTTCTACTTTTTTAATTTTTCCACTTTCTTCTCAGTCTTCCCCTCCTGGGCCAGTCCTATGAAGACTCCCGACAGCATGGTGAAGACGTAGGCCTGCAGGAAGGCCACCAGGACCTCCAGCGCATTCATGAATATCGTAAACAGCACCGACACCACCGTCATCGAGGCGTTCATCACGGCTCCCATACCGGCCGTCACGAAGACGATGCACACCAGGCAGAGGATGGCCGCATGACCGCCCACCATGTTGGCGAAGAGTCGGATCATCAGGGCAAATGGCTTGGTGAATATGCCGATGAACTCTATCACGGGCATGAAGGGCACCGGCACCTTGAGCCAGGCAGGTACGTCGGGCCAGAAGACATCCTTCCAGTAGGCCCTGCCACCGAATATGTTGATGACCAGGAATGAGGCCAGAGCCAGTACGAAGGTCACCGCGATGTTGCCGGTGACATTGACCCCTCCGGGGAAGAAGGGTATCAGGCTCATGAAATTGCACACCAGGATGAAGAAAAACACCGTCAGCAGATAGGGCGAGAACTTCTTCCAGTTCTCCCCGACGCAGGGCTTGATCAGGTCGTCCTGCAGTCCCTCTATGGCCATCTCCATAAAAGCGGTGAAACCCTTCGGGTGAGCCTTGACATCGTGCCTGTGGCGGCGGTACCACCCTGCGGGGACAAGTATCACCAGCAGGACTATGACACTGTTAAGCAGCAGGGCCGCGACCGTCTTGGTCACGGACAGGTCGAAGGGCCGGACCGTACTGCCGTCCGGCAGGGTTTCCACAATCTTCCCCTCATACTCCCCTTCCGGGGCAATGCTGAATCCCTCCCACGACGCTCCGTCCGCCAGGTGACGGGAGGAGAAGCAGTGCCAGCCGCCTCCTTCGGCCGAGGAGTGGACGATCACCGGCAGGTAAAGGGAGACATCCCGCCCCCCGAAGGTACCGATATGCCACCAGTAACTGTCGCTCAGATGCTCCAGGACGATGGCCTTGACATCGACCTCCTCCCCGGCCGCCGCGCTGCCGGCAGTATCCGCCGCAGCCGCCCGGAGAGGCAGAGCCAGCAGCACCGCCGTCAGCAGTGCCATTACCGTCCTGTATGTCATTGTTCCTTTCATGCTTTCCCACCTCCTCCGTTGAGGACTTCCACGCATGCCTCCACATTGTCATCATGCACCCGGACGCAGCCTGCACGGACGGCGACAGAACCGGTGCTGCCGTCGGCGGCCGTCCACTCTATTGTACCAGGAAGGAGGGAGGAGAGCAGCGGCGCATGCTCCGGATAGACCGTGAACAGCCCCTTGGCCCCCGGGAAGGAGACCTTCTCCACCTGTGCCGAACACAGGGTACCGCCCGGTGAAAGTATGGTCAGCGTGATCATTGTCCTGTAGCCGCAAGCATCTCATGGCCCTTGCGGATGGCCTCGTCTATCGGTCCCACATTGAGAAACGCCTGTTCGGGGATGTCGTCCACCTCCCCGTCCAGGATCATCCTGAAGCCGCGGATGGTCTCCTCGATGGGCACCATCTGTCCCGGGACGCCGGTGAACTGCTCAGCCACTGAGAATGGCTGCGAGAGATATCTCTGGACGCGGCGGGCGCGGTTGACGGTGGTGCGGTCCTCCTCGGAGAGCTCGTCCATGCCGAGGATGGCGATGATGTCCTGCAGTTCCTTGTTGCGCTGGAGAAGCTGCTTGACCCTGCGGGCCACGTCGTAGTGTTCCTCACCGACGATGTTCGGGTCAAGGATCCTCGAGGAGGACTCCAGAGGATCGACGGCGGGATAAATGCCCAGCTCGGCGATCTTACGGCTGAGCACCGTGGTGGCGTCGAGGTGGGAGAATGTGGTGGCAGGGGCGGGGTCGGTCAGGTCGTCGGCCGGCACGTAGACCGCCTGCACCGAAGTGATGGAGCCGTATTTGGTGGAGGTGATGCGCTCCTGCATCTGGCCCATCTCGGTGGCAAGGGTCGGCTGGTAGCCCACGGCCGAGGGCATACGTCCCAGGAGGGCGGATACCTCGGAGCCGGCCTGGGTGAAACGGAAGATGTTGTCGATGAACAGCAGGATGTCCCTGCGCTCCCCGCTGTCGCGTCCGGCGTCCCTGAAGGACTCGGCCACGGTCAGTCCGGAGAGGGCCACCGAGAGACGGGCTCCGGGCGGCTCGTTCATCTGACCGAATATCAGAGTGGCCTGGGACTTGGCGACCTCGTTGTAGTCCACCTTCGAAAGGTCCCAGTGCCCCTCTTTCATGCTTTTCTTGAATTCGTCGCCGTAGCGGATGACTCCGGACTCGATCATCTCGCGGAGCAGGTCGTTGCCCTCGCGGGTACGCTCTCCCACACCGGTGAAGACCGAGAAGCCGTTGTGGCCCTTGGCGATGTTGTTGATAAGCTCCATGATGAGGACGGTCTTGCCCACTCCGGCGCCTCCGAAGAGACCGATCTTGCCGCCCTTGACGTAGGGCTCGAGCAGGTCGATGACCTTGATGCCGGTGTAGAACACCTCCTGGGAGGTGGCCAGGTCCTCGAACTTGGGCGGTTCGCGGTGGATGGGCAGCTCTCCGGTACGGTCCAGGGGACGCATGCCGTCGATGCTGTCGCCCGTCACATTGAGCAGACGGCCCTTGACCTGGTCGCCCACGGGCATGGAGATGGAATGTCCGGAGGCCGTCACCGGCAGATGCCTCTGAAGCCCGTCGGTGGACTCCATGGCTATGGCCCTGACGGTATTCTCCCCTATGTGCTGTTGCACCTCGAGTATCTGTTCCTTACCGTCGGGACGCGCGGCCGTCATGGCCTCGTGAATGCCTGGAAGACTGCCTTCCTCCTCCAGATCGGGGAAATGGACATCGACAACCGGGCCTATTATCTGTGATATGTATCCTGTCAACTGCATATATAAAATTTAAGTATCACCTATATACTCCAAGTATTGTGCCATCTCGACCGACATCCATATTCATTATTATGACTTTTTTGGTACATTAACGGAATTATCCGTATTTTTGTGCGCATTTACAAGCCTTTACAAATGAGACTCCTATCTTTTCTATTCTGCGCATTGCCCGCGCTGGGGCTGGCGTGCGGCACTCTGCACGCACAGGACAAGTCCGCCCCGGACAGAGCGGTAACCATCAGCTCAGTATACAACACCGGCAATATCCTGTACAATCTGCAAGGCCACAGCAAGGAAGTCCTGGTCCTCAACCCGACCAGAGCCTCATTTGCCATCCTGTCCGGCAACGGTGACAGAATAACAGTCCTCTCCAACCGCAACCGCAGTGAGATCATCACCCGCCTCAGAAGCACAGGACACAGTTCCGCCTTTACCGCAGTCGCCTACACCCCCGACGCAAGGGAAATCATAACGGCAGACGGCTCGGGAAAGATATCCACCTACAACACGGACGGATACACCCCCGTAACCTCATTCCAGACGGGACACACCTACAACCTTCTCGCCATCAGCCCCAACAAATACTACATAGCAGCTGCCAGAGGCAACGTCATGGACATCTGGGATGTCGGCATGACCGCCCTGAAAAAGACGCTGTACTTTGCTGGTCCGATAAACCACATAGTCTTCTCTCCCGACTCAAAGAGCATTGCAATCAGCAGCGACACTTCCGGACTCAACATTGTGAACGCGCTGAACTACAGCAGAAGATCCGTGACCCGCAGTGCAGTCAATGTGCTCAGAGCCTCATTCCATCCGGACGGCAAGTACATAGCCTACGCCAAGGAGGACTCCGTAATCGTCTACAACCTGCCCGGCCGCAAGGCCGTCCACCGGATCAGGGTCTCAAGCCAGGACAGGCGGCGCACCATACCCGCCGCTCTGGACTTCCAGAAGATAGACAGCATTGTATCCCTCATCTACATATCCCCGGAGAAATTCAGGTTCTGGGACATGTCCTCCCTGCCTCCGCTATACCAGGAGCTGCTGGATGACGAGGTAGACCGCCTGATGGCAGACTGGATACAGCAGATGGACGGAGAGTCACTTGAGGACTACCGGGTCAGGGTGACGGACGACAATGCAGCACGGCAGAAGGCCATGCTCCTGGACCAGGCCGCCACAGCCATTGCCTCCAGGACCATAAAGCTTGACGACCCGTTCATCGGGGAAACCTACGATACCGGCACCCGCACTATAGACATAACCTTCACGGATGCCGGAACCATACAGCTTGAAATACCGGAAGAGGATGTCGCAGAGCTCAGAACCGGCAGTCTTTCATTCGCGAATCCTGTCTACACACTGGATGACAACGACGAGTTCAAGCTGGCATACCTGGAAGTGGTAAACGAGGTGACAGGCAAGACCTACGTCTTCGACCGGAGGAACTACATCATCAGGGACGTGGACTTCGGAGAGGAAGAAACCACTCCTGACCTGATACCGGTGACAATGCTCCAGACGGCAAACCTGGAGATGGAGGCCCTGCAGGAGGAAACACGCAGGATCGTGGAAGAGAAAAAGCAGGAAAATGTCATAACCGACAAGACGGAAATCACCATCAGCTCGGAAATCCAAAGCGACTTCGACGCCTCTGGAAGGCAGATATACAACTACCTCCTCGGCTACCGGTACGATGTGTCCGAAGGTTTCTCCTACCAGGAGGACTTCGGCCCCGGGAAATTCAAGGTAGAGGAATCGAATGCGGCCCAGACCATGCTGGAAGCAATAAAGACAACTCTCGAGGGAAGCATGAGCAGGTACGCTGAAGAGGCGACGGCCATCGAGGTCACAATAACCGGAACAGCCGATGCCATACCTGTGGGCCGCATCCCTTACGACGGCTCCTGCGGAGAATACAACGAGACCCCCTACTACGCTAAAGAAGTACTCTCCAGCATGACAGTAACCGACAAGTCCGACATAAGGGACAATGAACAGCTGGCCTTTATCCGCGCAGCCGGAGTGAAGCTGTGGCTGGAGGATAATGTTGCCGTACTGAAGGACAACAAGGACAAATGTAAGTACAATTTCAGAACGGAAGTAAGCAATATCAGAGGAGGAGAGTTCCGCAGGATCATAGTGGAAGTCAAATTCCGCGATATACTTGAAAATTAATGTAAAATATTTAGTACTTTTGCACTTTTAAAAATCTTTATAAAAGCTATGAAATTCCGAATCGCCAGAGTTATCGGGCTTCTTGCCGTAACCTTGTCATCAGCCGCTGCAGCGGCTTCCCTGGACACACTTGGAGTCCAGGAACAGGAGAAAGGTATCCGTGAAAGGTCCGAATTTTCCATCTCAAAGCCATACGATCTTTTGAAAATAAGCCGGTTCAGCATCATCTACAGGAGCGGGAACAACGGCATCTTCAATCTGATGAACCATCCTGTCTACAATTCCTACGTAGAGGATTTATACATCAACCCCACAGGCGCCTCCATTGCCATACTGCCCAAGAACCGCAGGGATCTCTCAATTATTTCCAACCGCATCGAGAATCTGACCCTCGCGAACATCAAAGGTGAGCGCAAGACCGTACCCGGCACCTCCGGAAAGGAGAAAAAAGAGGTACCGGCCATAACAGCCGTCACCTATACATCGGATGCCAGGGAAGTTCTGACGGCGAACAGCCTCGGCGAGATATCAACCTACTCCACCGACGGATACCATCTGATGTCCGTCATCAATACCGGTAAGACTTATGACCTGATAGCCATCAGTCCCAACAAGTATTTCATAGCCGCAAGCCATGGCAGCGAGATGGATATCTGGAACGTGGAGACTGCCGACCTCAAGCGCATCGTCCGCTTCGCCGGCCGTATCAACCACATAACATTCTCCCCCGACTCAAGGGAAATCGCTGTAAGCTGCGACACTGCCGGACTGCATATTGTCAACTCCATAGACCACCGCCGCAACACCGTAACCAGAGGAGTACTTGATGTTCGCTGCGCATCGTTCCATCCGGAAGGCAAATACCTGGCTTACGCCAGAAAGGACTCTGTTATCGTATACAACCTTATCAACCGCAGCGTAGTATGCCGCCTCGGAAGCGCCTTCGGCTCCCCCCTTTCCAATATAATAACCCTCAATTTCCACGCGAACAACGGAGTCGTCACTCTTAGCCACAACTCCGGCAACAAGGTGATATTCTGGGACATGACATCCCTGCCTCCCCTATATAAGTCCCAGCTCAGCGAAGAGGTGGACAAACTCATGACGGACTGGATACGCCAGATGGACGGAGAGTCGATGGAAGAATACCGTGTCAGGGTAACGGACGACAACGCGGCCAGACAGAAAGCCATGCTTCTGGACCAGGCGGCCACAGCCATAGCCACCCAGACCATAAAGCTGGAGAACCCCTTCATCGGTGAAGAATACGACTCAGAGAACCACGCTATAGACATCAAGTTCAACGAGCTCAACACCATCAAGCTGGAGATACCGGAAGACGAGTTCAACGAAGTCCGGAACGGAAACCTCTCATACGAGAATCCCGTCTACACCCTGGATGAAAACGACGAATTCCAGCTGGTCTATCTAGAGGTGGTCAACGAGGCTACTGACAAGATATACATATTCGACAAGCGCAGCTACATCATTGAGGATGTGGCCTTCGAGGACGAAGGCCTGGACTTCATCCCCGTAGCCATGCTGCAGACCGTCAATATGGAGATGGAGGCCCTGCAGGAACAGACACGTCAGATCATGGAGGAGAGAAAGCAGGAGAATGTCATTACCGACAAGACCGAAATCACCATCAATTCAGAGATTCAGAGTGATTTCGATGCGGAAGGCAACAAGATCTACAACTACAACCTCAACTACCAGTACGATGTCTCGGAAGGCTTCTCCTATCAGGAGGACTTCGGTCCCGGCAAATTCATGGTGAACGAGTCCAATGCAGCCCTCACCATGCTCGAAGCCATAAGGACGGCACTTGGAGGGGACATGAAGAAATACCTGGATGAGGCCAAGGCCATCGACATAACCATCACCGGTACGGCCGATGCCATCCCTGTAGGACGCATACCCTACGACGGGGCATGCGGTGAGTTCAACGAGACCCCCTATTATGCCAAGGACGAGCTCTCCAGCATGACCGTCACTGCCGAGACAGACATACGCAACAACGAGCAGCTGGCCTTTATCAGGGCCGCCAGCGTGAAGACCTGGCTCGAAGACAAGGTGGAAGAGCTGAAGACCTACAAGGACAAATGCATCTACAATTACAGGACAGAGGTCAGCGATGTAAGGGGTGGAGAATTCCGCAGAATAATTGTGGAGATAAAGTTCAGGGATATATTCAACGAATAGGAAATAAATCCAACACGATACATGAAACACATACTATTGCTCACATTGTCCGTCCTGATGACAGCAGGAACCGGACTTTACGGACAGGACTCCCAGTCCGTTCTGGCCAAGGCAAACCAGCAGTATGTACTGTATGAGAATGCCAAGGGAGACAACAGTGCCGAGATGTACGACCATCTCTATCAGAGCTATACCCTCTACGTCAGTCTGCTTGACGCCTACTCGGACCCCAATGCCATGGACGCTGCCAGGGCAAGGCTGCTCCAGATATACCCTGCGCTGAAGAATGCGGCAATGTTCTTCTCCAACATGAACGACTCGCAGATGGCCTACAAGTTCGGAATAGCCTACATAAAGCTGCCCAAGAACCCGACCCTCACCTCTGAGCCTCTGTTCAAGGACGAGCTATACCCGCAGATAGTGTACAACACCGGCATATCGGCCTACAAGCTTCAGAACATAGATGACGCCATTCTCTGTTTCAATGAATACCTCGCCACAGGAGAGGCTGCAAGGGCCAAGGACTGCATCGTATTCCTGAATATGATCTACCTCTCCCGCCACAATTACGTGGAACAGGAGAAAATCCTCAAGAGAGCCATCGCCGAATACCCCAACACCCTGGACTTCTACTATAACCTCATAAACCTCTACATCTCTACCCAGAACCAGGCAGAACTGATGGCCACTATCGACAAGGTGCTGCAGGTAGACCCCAACGATGTCAACGTTCTTCCCATCAAGGCCAGGATGGAGGAAGCCTCCGGAAATGTGGAGGGAGCTCTCGGCATCTACAAGAAACTGCTGTCGTTCTTCCCCGATGATCTGGCCATCATGAAGGGAATCGCAAAATGCAGTTTCAAGATAGGCTCCGAGATCAACAACCAGGCCTATGCTGTGGTCGACGAGGCTCAGGGGATGGAGCTCAAGCAGAAAGCCTACCCCTACCTCTTCGATGCAAGGACCTATTTTGAGAAAATACTGCGCCGTGAGCCCGACTCGCAGGTATACATGAAGGGTCTGGAGGAATGCTACAAATTCATGGACATGACCGCCGAGTCCACAGTCCTGATGAGCATCATCGCCGAAGGAGGCTCCTTCGACTCCTTCGACAAGAGGCTGCAGGACTACAACCAGCTGGCCCAGAGTATCGGAGCCGTGGACACTGTCGGTACAACAGCCGTATTCGGCGGCGATCCTCCTGTCCTTACCACCCTCATCACGGGATTCACCGAGACCAACTCCAACAAGGTAATTGACGCCGGAGAGAGCTTCTCCGTGGATATCTCCATCCAGAACAGCGGTCTGGGAGACGCGCACAACGTAAAGGTCCTCCTCTCCGAAAACAGCGGAATGGACCGTTATTTTGAAGGCTCAAGGGAGATAGACGCCGGCATCATCAAGGCCGGCGAGACCAAGAGCTTCACTTTCCGCTACACCCTCAGCGAGACAGCACCCACAGCCAAAGCCAACATCATAGTATATACCCTTGAGGAAAACGGTATGGACGCCGACCCCTCCAGTCTTGTCGTCAACATTCAGGAAATGGCCCGTCCCCGTCTGCTGATAGCCGACTACCAGTATATGTCCGCCAGAGGAACCTCAATTACACTTGGAGACAGAGGACAGCTCATAGTCGCCGTACAGAATGCCGGCCGCCTTCCCGCCAGGAACGCAAAGATAACTTTCGAATGTCCTACCAACATCATAGCCACCGACGAGGTGGAGATAGCAGTGGACTCCATACAGCCCGGAGAAGTAATTCCCCTCAGCTTTGACTTCCTGGTCAACAAGAGATTTGACCTCGACTCCATCCCCATCGCAGTGAAAATCACCGAAGGCTCGACATTTGCCGTCGTCCAGGACGTATTCAAGGTCAAGCTGGGAGAATATCTCTCAACCGCAAACAAGATAGTCATCGAAGGCAAGCTGGACGCACAGCCCGTCATTGACACCGACTTCTCCCTGGCCATGGAGTCCGAGCTGCTGGAGAACGTACCCGCCGGCATCTCCCACCCCAACCGCTACGCCCTGATCATAGGTAATGAGGACTACTCCAGAGTCGGAGGCGGGGCCGAGATCAACGTGCCGTTCGCCTGCAACGACGCCATCGTATTCAAGGAATACTGCGTGCGCACTTTCGGAATACCCGATGACCACATCCGCTACATCGACAACGCCACGGCAGGACTCATGAGAGAGTCCATAGACTGGCTCATCAACGTAGGCAAGGCCAATCCCAATTCAGAGATATTCTTCTTCTACTCCGGCCACGGCAGCAACGACGAGGCCTCCCGCGAGCCCTATCTGCTGCCAGTGGACGTATCCGGCAAATACATCAAGCTCGGTATTCCTCTCAACGACCTCTACGCCAAACTTTCCGGGGTACCATGCCAGGGTGCCTACGTCTTCCTGGACGCCTGCTTCAGCGGCGGATACAAGAGCAAGGATCCTATCGTAGCCCAGAAGGGCGTGAGAGTAGTTCCCAAGTACTCCATGCTCGGAGGCAAACTGATAAGCTTCTCCTCCAGCTCCGGAGAACAGACATCCAGCGTATACTACGACAAGCGTCAGGGATATTTCACATACTATCTGCTCAAGACAATACAGGACGCAAAGGGCAATATCTCACTGGGAGATCTTTACAAGAAGACAAAAGAGCAGGTTGAGGCCGCCACAGCCGTATCCGGCAAACTGCAGACCCCCCAGGTACTCGTATCGCCCGACTGGACTGACTGGAACACCAAGGTGCTCAAATAGTAGAATTTTTACTATCTTTGCCGCCCTTATGGGAAAGGCTAAGAGCAAAATAGAAATCCGCAACAAGAAAGCCTCGTTCGAATACGAGTTTCTTGAGAACTATACCGCTGGAATAGTCCTTACCGGCACGGAGATAAAATCCATCCGCGCCGGTAAGGCTTCTTTGGTGGACAGTTGGTGCTATTTCGCAGGCGGTGAGCTCTATGTCAAGAACATGCACATAGCCGAGTACTGGTGGGGTACCTTCAACCGCCACGACCCCAAGCGCGACCGGAAGCTGCTGCTCACCCGCAAGGAGCTCCGCAAACTCGCCCGCGCCGTCAAGGAAAAGGGCCTGACCATCGTCACCCGCCGCCTCTTCATCTCAGAGACCGGCTACGCCAAGCTCGACATCGCCCTCGCCAGAGGCAAAAAAGAATACGACAAGCGCGAGTCCATCAAGGAAAAGGACCTCCGCCGCTACTCACCTGAATAAGAATCACAGGAACTTTGCAACCGAATGATTGTTGGTGATGTACTTAATCAGGAAAATCTGCTTCCCCTCAACCTCATAAACATTGTAAAAGACATACCAGCGAGTAGCACTACTCGACTTAAATACAGAATACAATAATCTCTGCCCGTACTTTTCAAAATAAGCAGGAGCAGGAATCTTCACCTTTAAATGAAGATTATCGCGAATATCGTCAAGGAGATCCTCTACATAACTGAATGCACTGTCTTTAAAGCCGAAGTATCCTTTTTCATACAGAACATCCACCAGTGCATTAAAATAGCTTAAGACTTCCGGGGCAAAAATCACTCTCATGGCTATTCCCTTTCAT
>DVHI01000031.1 GCA_018712275.1 Candidatus Coprenecus avistercoris
AACGCTCTTTCCTTGAACTCATCGAAAGAAAGCGCCCGCGCATATTCTGCATCAGGCTCCATAAGATACTCTCTGCTGACCAGAACATCCTCTTCAGACACCGGGACAATTCTGTAACTTCTGTTTTTTCCTCTGTGTATCAACAACTCCTGCCCGGCATCCACCATATCCAGATAATTTTTCTGATTGGCCCTGAACTCTCTTGATGAAACTACTAACATAATGCTTATCTTTGTGTACCATTTATGCACACAAAGATAAGCATTCTCTGAAATATTTTTATATCTGTAGACTTATTTCGTACGGGTGACGGTATGGTGCACCTTGCCGTCCTTGTCGAGCATGTGCAGGCAGAGGGAGTCTGCGGAGACGGTCACCAGGGACCAGCCGGACTCGGGGCTGCAGAAGACGGTGCCCTCGATGGGCTCGACTTCGCGGCTCAGGGAACCGGAGGTATTGACGATGTAGTCGATGTCACTGCCGTCCTTGCGGATGTGCTGGAAGGTGTGCAGGTGACCGCAAACGTACATGTCCACGTTGTCATGCTTGAGAAGCACGGTGTTCACGCGGTCCTGCATGTTGGTGCGCTCAATCTCGTCCTTATCCGTGAAAGCGTATATGGGATGGTGTCCCACTACGATTACCCAGTTCTCGTCGGCCTCCGACAGAGTCCTGTCCAGCCATGCGAGCTGCTTGTGGTAGTCCGACTTGGAGGCATCGGCGTACTTGTCGGTCTCCTCCCGGTACTTGTCGATGATGGGCGTGGTGTCGAGCATCACGATGCGGATCTCTACACCGTCCTCCTCCTGTACGAAGGTATAGTAGCGCGAGGGCATGTGCCAGCGGGCGCTGACCTGACTGTAGTCGATGCAGGCCTGGGTGTTGCTGCGGTACTCGTGGTTGCCGCATATAGCGTACCAGGGCATCATCAGGTCGGGATGGCTGTAGATCAGCTCGTAGTTGGTCATCCACAGAGGGTCGCTCACGCTCTGCACGCCCTCGAAATGGTGTACGTCACCGGCCGCCACCACAAACTCTATGTCGATGGTCTCGGCCATATTGCCCATCGTTCTGGCGATGGGTTTCTGGTCGTAGTAACCGTTGCGGCCCAGGTCGTTGGCTATGTAGAAGTTGAGCGGCTGCTCCAGAGCCTTCCACTCCTCGGAGCGGTCCTCCTCCGTAGAAGAGGACACACCCGTGGAAGTATTGCAGGACACCGCTGTCAGGGACAATACCGCAGCGGCGGTAAGGGAAAGAAGATTGATTCTTTTCATAAAGCTGTCTTTGTTTTATTGATTTTACCTGTGCTGATCACTCTCCGTAAGCTCCGAACCATGCACCGATGGCGGGGGAGGTATATGTCTGTCCGTTCACCTCGAGGCCGGATGTTCCGAAGTAAGGCTGGCGGTCACCGGCGGTGTAAGTCTTCGAAGCGTCGAGGGCAGGAGAGCCGGCTGCAAGATGGAAGTCCCAGCTGTCATTGAAGGTATAGCTTGCAGGGTCCATATTGAGGTCGAAGTTGACAAACTTGGGATCGAGAGAAGCGGCTTCCTCGGCAGTCTTAGCCATCACGCTGTGCACATCCACCTTCTCCGTATCATACCACTCATGGTTGAAGGCATAGCCCTCGTAAGGGAACTTCACACCGGAGTAGAGCAGCATCTCGCCGTCATCCTCATACTGGCCTTCGTAAAATATCGAGCTCTGTACTGTTCCGGAAGCGTAGTAGTTGTAGTCTATCATGGAATGTTCACCGTCGTAGCAGTCCTCGGAACCGGGCTCCTCCCATGCAGGTGTGGTGGCGCGGAACTTGCAGTTCACGAGCAGGTTGTTGAACACGCCCGCGTCGGCATTCTCCTCTACATAGATTCCGCCGCCCTTCTCACCGTCGCGTCTCCAGCCGGAACCGATGATGGTGTTGTTGTAGGCCTGAATCTTAGCCTGGTGACGTACCTCGCTCTGGTCGGAGCTGGAGAGTTTCAGACCGTTGGTATTGGCGCTGAACATGATGTTGCGGGTCACGTCCACAGTGCAGCCGGACTTCACGTTGACTGCCTCCGCTCCGTCGTATCCGATGGCGCTGAAGATGTTGCCGGCGATTATGGCATTGCCGCCCATCATGTAGATGGCGTCGGACCAGCCGTTGCGCAGGATGGAGTTGGTGATGACGTAGCGGCCGTCCACATTGTTGGTGGTGATGTGGGGATAGGCGTCGTCACCGGCGGTGTAATAGCCGTTCTCGGCTGCGGGCGAGCCCTCGATTACCTGGCCGCCGCAGTACTCTATGATGGTGTGGTCGATAAGCATCTCCTCACAGGTGGCACCGGCAACGATACCGCCCCAAAGACCTGCAAATGTATTGTCGGCCGTTCTGAGGCTCTCGTCCACGGTCAGGCGTACAGGGTTCTCGGCTGTTCCGAGACAATACAGGTTGCCGTCTACGGAAAACTCGATGGCAGTATGGTTCACACCTACTCCTGCATCACTGAAGATGACGGTCACACCCTCCTCGATGGTGAGGCTCTCACCTTCGGGAACTACAATGTGGCCGTCTACATAGACTGTAGAACCGGCTTCCCAGACACCGGATACTTCTCCTGCGGCCTCTACGGGCTCTACAGGCTCCTTCTGGTCAGGATCTTTCTCGCAGGAAGCGAGGGAAAATACCATTGCAGCTGCTGCAATGACAAAAATTGCTTTTGTTTTCATGTTGATAAATTATTTGTTGATTGTTCTCTATTTCTCTTTGAATGAATACCTCAGTCCTATCATCAGGGACTGTCCGTGCCACTCCCTGCGTTCGATGACACCGCCGTGATAACGCTCGTAGTCCTTGAGATTCTCCGTTCGGGGATTGTCGATGATGTAGCGGAGCACCGGAGTATCCAGCAGGTTGTTGGCCTTGGCGTAGACGGTGATGCCGCACTTGAAGCTCTTTTCCACCGAAGCGTCCAGCTGGACGTAGCCCGCTTCCCAGATGTCATTGTCCACCCAGTTGGAAATCTCGCTGAGCCTGCGGCCGGTGTAGCTGCCGGAGACCTGGGCCTCCACCCCTGCCTTGGCGAACTTGAAGAGGAGCGACAGATTGGCCACGTGGGCAGCCTGACCGTACAGGGGACGGGTCTGCTCAACCGTCACTACCTCCGTCCCGTCCATCTTTCTCTTGGTGGTGGTTATAGAGGAGTGGGTATAGGTGTAGTTGGCCTTGATTCCGAACCAGTTGAAATATTTCATGAGGTCCACCTCCACTCCCGCGTTCGTGGCGTTGCCGAAGTTCATGGGGGTCAGATAGGTGGCCTGACCCTCGGAGATAAGGCCGTACTCTATCGGGTTGTAGAGTTTCTTCCAGAAGAGGCCGACCATCACCTGCTCGGAGGACTTGGGGAAGAACTCGTAGCGCAGGTCCACATTGTCGGCCGTCGTGTGCTTCAGGTCGGGATTACCCTGCTCGTCGTAATCCTCGTTCAGGATGGTGTAGGGCACTATCTCGAAGAATCCGGGACGGTTGATCGAGCGGCCGTAGGAGAGGCGCAGGAAGGCGTTCCGGTGCACGTTGTACTTGAGGTGTACGCTCGGCAGCAGGTCGGTGTAGACCTGGTGGCCCTCGCCGTCAGTCTGTCTCGGGAAGACCAGCGTATAGCCCTGGTCGGTATGCTCCACGCGGAGACCGGCAATGACCTCGAGACGGTCCCAGTCGTAGGTACCCATAAGGTAGGCGGCTCCTATCCTCTCAAAGGCGTCGTAGTTGAGAGGGTCGCCCACATTGCCGTAGCGGCGGGGCTTGAGCAGAAGCTCGTCGAAGTTGGTCCAGTCCTCCCCGTATATCTGGAGGTCATATATGCCCGTAGGGGAGTCAAATGTATACTCGTTGAAGAGGCTGCTGCGGACCTTGTCCCGGTACATGCCCCCGGCCTGGAGATTCAGGGACGAGCTGTTGGCAAAATCGAAGCGGTACGAGAGGTTGATGTATCCGGCGATGTCCCGGTCGCTGTTGTGCTCCCAGCGGCGGTCGGCCGAGTCCGTGTTGTAGAGATGGTCTCCGTTGATATAGATCCTGGCGTTGTCAGGGGTGGTGCTGAAGGCTTTCGAGAATACTCCGGACCAGTCCAGTTTGAGGCGGTCGGCCTGGAGGAAGGAATGTTCGCCCTTGAGGGTGGTGTTGAATATGTACTGATGGTTCCATTTCATCCTCACCGTCCTCTCCTGGTCATTGGCTCCGTCGCGGACCTCACTTTCCTTCATGTCCATATAGCCGGCGTAGAGCATCACCTTGTGCCGATTGGAGAAGCGGTAGTCGAGCTTGGCATGGGCGCCCATACGGTTCTGCTCGTCCGAGTAGTTCCTGTTCTCGGTGCCCTTTCCGGCCGAACCAGGAATGTAGTAGAGGGAGCTGTTCTTGCCCCTGAACAGGTTCTGGTAGCTGAATGCCGCAATAACGCCGAGCCGTCCATTGAAGAAGCGGTCACCGTAGGAGAAACCGCCTACTATGTCGGGACGGGGGCGGCTCCAGCGCATACGGAGGTTTTCCATAGTAAAATCATCGGCGGACACCGAGTAGTTCTCATCGTGAAGCTCAGGGCGGCCCATCCGCTCGTTAGGCGAGAGTTTCTGTATCGCCCTGTGGTTGAAAGACTGGAAGTCGCGTTCGAGGAAGAGGGCGCTGTAGCCGGTGGAGAGATTGGCGGTTATCTCCATTTTCTCGGGAGCGTCCTTCATCACGAGATTGACCGCACCGCCGATACCGTCACCTTCCATATTGGCGGTAAGGGACTTGGTGACTTCTATGCGGTCCAACATCTCGGAGGGGAAGATATCCAGGGGAACGAAACGGTTCTTGTTGTCAGGGCTGGGGATCTTAACTCCGTTGACCAGAGTGTAGTTGTAGCGCTTGTCCATGCCGCGGAGGATGGCGTACTGTCCCTCACCGCTGCTGTTGCGCTCCACGGTCACTCCCGACATTCTCCTTATCACGTTCGCCACCGTAATGTCGGGAGAAAGTTCCATGGCCTTTGCACTCATTACATTAACAACATTAACTGAATTTTTCTCTATATTCCTGGCAGCCACCTCGGACCGTCCTCGGCCGGTAGCCGTAACCACCGCGGCCTCCAGCATCACGATATCCGGTTCCATGGAGATCCGTAGTTCCTCCACCGGGATACTGAACTCGACCTCGAGATCCTTGTAACCGATAAGATTGCACACCAGTATACCGGAAGGTGCCTGCGTATCTATCGAGAAACTGCCGTCCAGACCGGTCACCGCCCAGCGGTCAACCGAGCCTTTAAGCAACACCGTAACTCCTATGATTTCTTCTCCCGTGGAAGCGTCTACGACCTTGCCCTTGATTATAGGCCCGGCCATCAGGACGGAAGACTGCAACAGAACTGCGATTGTCAGCAGAAATACCTTTGTGTTCATACCTTTTATTTTCGGCCGCAAAGGTATCCCGGGGCTGTTTCATCAACGTTACATCCGGTATGTATTGTTGTTAAGTTGCCGTTACGTTCCGGTTACACTGCGCAAAAAAATCCCGGCCGTCCGCAGGGGATGACCGGGATTCAAGATTCCTTTAATATAACACCACTACTTCATCAGGGACTCGGTAGCAGCCTTGAGCTGTGCGTCGAAGCCGTTGATGACATCAGCCGGATCATTGTAGATAAGGATGTCGGGCTGGAGCTCTACATTCTCCATATACTCCTGGTTCTCGATGTCCCAGCAGCCTACCTGAGGAATACCGAAGACGATGGACGGGTCTATCTGGCTCTCCCACCATACGGCTGTCATGGTGCCGGGAACGGGTGCTCCGACGAGTTTGCCGATGCCAAGGTGCTTGTAGACCCAAGGAGTGCCGTGAGCGTTACTGTAGTTGTCCTCGCACACGAGCATGCAGGAAGGCTTGAGCCACTTGTTGAACGGGTCGCTTCCGATGTACTGTCCGCGGGGTCTGAACTGCTGGTACTCCTTGCCGGAGAGCAGGGTCACCACATCATCGTGCAGCCATCCGCCGCCATTGTGACGGGTATCCACCACTACGGCGTCTTTCTGACGCAGACGGCCCAGCAGCTCGCTGTACAGAGTACGGAAGCTGGGGCTGTCCATGCCCTCGATGTGCACGTAGCCGATCTTGCCGCCGGAGATGGAATCCACGATCTCGCGGTTGCGCTCTACCCAGCGCTGGTACAGGATACCGCTTTCCGAGCGGAGAGCCTTGACAGTAACGTCGAAACGCTTGCCGTCAGCAGGGTTGTAGATGGACAGACGCACATTCTTGCCGCCCTTACCCTCCAGCAGAGGGAAGTAGTCCTGACCGGCCAGGATGGCCTCGCCATCGATCTTCTCGATGATGCAGCCGGGTTTTACGTCGGACTCCACGAGGGTCAGAGGGCTGCGTTTGATGATCTCCTTAATCTTCAGACCGTCTCCGGTGTAGGTATCATCGTAGAAGACTCCCAGATATGCAGTAGGATAAGCGGCTCCGGAAGCATAGTAGCGGGCACCGGTGTGCGAGCCGTTGAGTTCACCCAGCATCTCGCCCAGCATCTCGGCGAAATCGAAGTTGTTGGTGATGTAGGGCAGGAACTTCCCGTATGTGGCCTTGTAGCCCTCCCAGTCGATTCCGTGGATATTAGGATCGTAGAATTTCTCCTGAACCTGCCTCCAGGCATGGTCGAACATATAGGCACGCTCGGCATAGGGCTTGTACTCGAAGATACCCTCCATCTCGATAGGAGTAATCTGGCCGGAGGCCACGTCTATCTTCTTGATCATACCGGTGTTCATGAAGATGCTCGAGCCGTCGTCCGAGAGAATCAGCGAGCCGTAGCCCACGCCCTTGGACAGAATCTTGGTCTCATCCTCCTTCAGGTCATGTACCCAGAGGTCCATGCCGCCCTCGAACGAGGTGATGTAGTAGAGTTTCTTACCGTCCTTGCTGAGCACTGCGTCGCCGAGATTGGAAGAGTTGACTGTCAGACGCATCACGCGGTACTCGGCATTCTCGAGATCCAGCTTGAGGGGCTCGACGGCATCCTCGTCCTTCTCTGAGTCAGCATTCTTCTTGCCCTTTCCCGACTTCTTGCCCTTGGCATCATCTTTTTCAGCCTCAGCCTTCTCCTCCTCGAGAGCCGCCTTCTCCTCCTCATAGAGAGCCAGCTCCTCCTCGCTCATACGGAACTTCTCGTATGCCTCGAGGTCGAAGAACATGATGTACACGTCCATCTCCGCACCCCAGCTGCCGTGGCTGCGGTAACCGGCGCGGTCGCTGAACCATATCATGGCCTTGCCGTCCAGCACCCACTTGGCATTGGAGTCAGTGTAGCCGCTCTTGGTCAGGTCGTACATCTCCCCGTTGCCGGAGGCGTTGATCAGAGCCACGTCCTTGTTGTTCCATCCGCCGATGAAGATGCAGTTGGACAGAATCCACTTGCCGTCGGGCGACCACTGGTACCACTGGTCTCCGTCAGAGTAGGAATACTCGTACTTGCCGTCCATCACGGTGCGCACTTCCTTGGTGTCCAGATTGATGACACGGATAGCCGTCCTGTTCTCGAGGAAGGCTATCTCCTTGCCGTCAGGACTGTACAGAGGCTGGAAGGATACCTGGTCGGAGTTGGTCACCCTCTCCTCCTTGATCTCGGTGGCATAGGGGAAGAGCTTCTCGTCCTCATTGACGATGGAGGCCATGTAGACCTGCCAGAGACCGTCGCGCTCGGAAGAGTAGATCAGCGAGCGTCCGTCGGGAGCGAAGTCGAGGTTTCGCTCCTGCTCGGCGGTGTTGGTGATGCGTTTGGTGGTCTTATAGTCGGTCATGGTCACATACACATCGCCCCTGTAGATGAAGGCCACCTGCTTGCCGTCCTTGCTGACAGCGATGTCCTGGGCATAGCTTACAGGCTGCTTGATCAGGTCGCGGTCCTGCTTGTCGGCAATAATCTCCACGGCCACTTTCTGAGGCTCAGCACCGTCCTTTACGGTGTAGATCTCACCGTCATAGCCGAAGCACAGGGTGCCGTTCTGGGCGATGGTGAGGAAACGTACGGGATTGCCCTTGAAATGAGTAATCTGCTCGTCGGCACCGCCCTCAAAGGAGTGTTTCCATACATTGAAGGTGCCGTCCTGCTCGCTGAGCCAGTAGAACGACTTGCCGTCCGGAGCGTAGACAGGGTTGCGGTCCTCCCCGTTGAAGTCGGTTATCTTGGTGAACTCACCGCCCTTGACACTGTTGCCCTCGAAGGAGCAGCTCCAGATGTCGCGGGTGATGGAAGAGGTGTGGTGCTTGCGCCACTCGTCCTCATAGCCCTTCTTGTCGTGGTACAGCAGGGTCTTGCCGTCGGGGCTGAAGGAGATGCTCTCGAGGGGAAGGGTGGAGAACATCACCGGCCGTCCGCCTTCGGTGCTGACAGCGTAGATCTGGTAAAATGTCGAAGAAGGGAACTGCATGCTCTCGGCCGAGGGCTGGATGTATGCAGAGTAGAGGATGGTGGAGTCATCCTTGAAGACAATGGGGAACTCGTTGGCGGAATGGGTGGTCAGGCGTACCGGCTCTCCACCGTCCTTGGAGACAATGAAGACATCGGCGCTGCCCATCCTGTAGGAGGCAAATGCGATGCGGCTGCCGTCGGGGCTCCACACGGGGTTCGAGTCGTATGCGGAGTTGGACGTGATCTGACGGGCCTGGCCGCCGCTCACCGGCACTGTGAATATATCGCCCTTGTAGGCAAATGCAATGGTGCTGCCGTCCGGAGAGATCGCGCTGCGCCTCATCCAGAGGGGGCCTTCGGAAGGCTCCTGAGCCAGGGCTGTCATGGTTGAGGCTGACAGCAGCATGGCGGCACCCAGAATGGTTCTAAAAATCCGTTTCATATATTAAAAATTAAAGCTACTTGCAAACCATTATATTCAATATCATTTCATCGGTCACCTGCATACCCTTCGAGCCGATAGTACCGAGATTGCGTATGGACTTCTCCACATCATCCTCGATGATACCGTCATTGCCGGTCACACAGTGGTTGTCCAGTGCAAGGACAGCCGACTGCACTGCTGAGGAGACGCCGGAGGCCACCTTGAGGGCACAGCCCACCTTGGCACCGTCGCAGACCATACCGGTGATATTGCCGATCATGTTCTTGATGGCGCTGCATACCTGTTCGAAGCTGCCGCCGCTGAGCCATACGATGCCGCAGGCCGAGCCTGTGGAGGCCACCACGCAGCCGCAGAGGGCGGAGAGCTTGCCGAGATACCCCTTGATATGAATGGCCGTCAGATGGCTGAGGGTCAGGGCGCGGATGAGCTGTTCCTCGGAGGAGCCGAACTGCTCGGCCGCAGCCACCACCGGCATTGTCACGGTAATGCCCTGATTGCCGGAGCCGGAGTTGCTCATGGCGGGGAGGGTGCATCCGGCCATACGTGCGTCCGAAGCCGCCGCGGTCATGGCCATGCAGTGGGTCAGGAGACCCTTGCCGAAGACGTTGCGGTGGATATTGTCCTGTATCGTGCGTCCTACCTGGAGTCCGTATGGACGGGCCAGTCCCTCCTCCGCGAGGGCCCGGTTCATCCTGGCGGCGTCCAGCAGGAAGGCGATGTCCTCCAGACGGGCCTCCTTAGTGGCGAAGTCGAAGATCTTCCGCATATCCAGATGATAGTCGAGAGTGGTCTTGTGCGATGCCGCCTCCTGTCCGGATGCTGCGGCAGCCTCTCCCGCCGCCGAGGACATATTGTCCAGAAGGACCTCGGAGTCCTTGGACACGAATACTATCGCATCGTGGTCATCCTGAATGATGGCCTTCGAGCGGTGCTCCGGTGTCTCTACGGGTCCGTAGAGACATTCGGCGTCGATGTAGAGTTTCTTGGGAGTATTGGCCAGGGATATCTTCACCCGGCCCTCGGAGGCGTAGGCCTTGGCCTTCTCCACATCGGCGGGAGTCAGGTCCTTGAGCACCTCCAGACCGTAGTCCGGGTTGCCGCACTCCATGGCCAGGGCTACGGCGATGTTGAGACCCACCATGCCGGTGCCGGGGATGCCGACGCCCATGGCGTTCTTGAGGATGTTGGCGCTCACCTGCACGCGGATCTGCGAAGGACGCAGGGGTCTGTGCAACGAACATGCCTTGGCTACGGCCAGTGCTACCGCGATGGGCTCGGTACAGCCCAGGGCCGGTTTCACCTCGCGGTGCAGAAGCTCGAGTATGTCAGAATAAGTCCGGTTATCCATAATCCAGTAGGTTTATCTGTTTTCAGCTAAATATTTCTCGGCGTCCATGGCGGCGCGGCAGCCCGAGGCAGCCGCATTGATGGCCTGACGGTAGGTCGGGTCCTGCACGTCTCCGGCGGCGAAGATACCGGGACGGGAGGTACGTGTGCTCTTGCCCTCGGTGAGGATGTAGCCCTCCTCGTTGGTGTCTATCCACTCCTTGAACACGTCGGAGTTGGGATGATGGCCGATGGCCAGGAAGAATCCGTCGATGTCTATCTTCTTCTCCACACCGTCGTTGCGGCGCAGCAGGGCTCCGGTCACGCCCATCTCGTTGCCCAGGATCTCCTTGGTCTGATGCTCCCAGAGTACCTCGATGTTGGGGGTGTTGAAGACTCTCTCCTGCATGGCCTTGGAGGCACGGAAGACGTTGCGGCGCACGATCATGTAGACCTTGCGGCAGAGCGAGGCCAGGTAGGTGGCCTCCTCGCAGGCAGTGTCGCCTCCTCCGACTACCGCCACATCCTTGCCGCGGTAGAAGAAGCCGTCGCAGGTGGCGCAGGCCGAAACGCCCTGGCCTTTGAATTTCTCCTCAGACTCGAGACCCAGATAGCGGGCGGTGGCACCTGTGGCGATGATGACCGCCTCTGCCTCCACCCATTTCTCATCGTCTATCTGAACCTTGAAGGGTCTGGCGGAGAAGTCCGCCTTAGTCACGATGCCGAAGCGGATATCGGCCCCGAACCTTTCGGCCTGGGCGCGGAAATCATCCATCATCTGCTGTCCCTGCACACCCTGGGGGTAGCCGGGGAAATTCTCGACCTCCGTAGTCTGGGTCAGCTGACCTCCGGGCTGGATGCCCTCGTAGACCACCGCCTTGATATTTGCGCGGCATGCATAGATAGCCGCAGTATAACCGGCAGGACCGCTGCCGATAATCAGTAACTGTATTCTTTCGTCTGCCATAGTATATTGTTTTTATTGTTTATCCTTATTAGCCGTACTGCCGCTGTGGACATGGGTCAGAGGGACCTTCTCCTTCGGTTTCCCGGACAGCTTATCCCCCGAAGCCCCCTGCCGATGCCCTCCGCGGGCAGAGCCGTTGCTGCCCTTGCCATTTCCGGAGAGAGCTGCCTGAGGCACGTGAATGGCAGCCGGACCGGCCTTGGTCAGACTCCACACGAGCAGCAGTATGCCTGCGATGATGAACGGCACGCTCAGCCATTGTCCCATATTGAGAGTCATACCCTGCTCGAATGCCACCTGATCCTCCTTGATGAACTCTATCAGGAATCTCATGCCGAAAAGCACGATCAGGAAGATGCCGAAGATGGTACCCGTGCGCAGCTTCTCCAGTCTGGTACGGTACATCCAGAGCAGTACCAGTCCCAGTATGCAGTAGCTCAGAGCCTCGTAGAGCTGGGTCGGATGATGGGGCAGGCCGTCTCCCATGGGATCGCGAGGGAATATGAAGCCCCACGGCAGGTCCGTCTGCACTCCGTAGATTTCGGAGTTCATCAGGTTACCGAGACGGATCATCATGCCGGCGAAGCAGATAGGTATCACGAGACGGTCTATGAGCTGGATATAGCCGAAGCCGTACTTCTTGCCGTATTTGTGGACATACCACCAGATCGCCAGCAGCACGCCGACAGCACCGCCGTGCGAGGCCAGACCACCCTCCCAGGTCATCAGTATCTTCCAGGGATGGGACAGATAGTAGACCGGATCATAGAACAGGCAGTGGCCCAGACGGGCTCCTACCAGAGTGCCTATAAACAATGCAAAAAGGAGAGCATCCAGAGTATCCACCGGAATCCCCTCCCTTTTGTAGAACGAACGCATTATGTAATAGCCCACGGGAAACAATCCTGCCACGAAAAGCACGCTGTACCACCTCAGGTGGAAGTTGCCTATGGCGAATATGTCAGGGCTTACATTCCATGTAATCGCGAGAAAATCAAGCATATAGTCTTATTTAGTCCGTTATTGTACCCGAATATCCTAGCAAATTTAATGATAAATAGCCAAAGTCCTGCATTTTTTTGCAACCGATGCGGTGCCGTGCCAGGGACATTATTTGCCGAAAAGCATTTCCGGAGTCACGAGCGCAATCTCGTTTACAGCATAACCGTCTCTCTCGTAGAACACGGCAACCTCTCCGGAAGGCAGGACGGCGATGTCCGAATAGCCCGCATCACCCTCCACGACCGTCAGACCGGAGCTCCAGGTAAGGCCTCCGTCCAGGCTGTAGCGGAGGGTCAGGTTACGGCGCTGCTCCGGATCGGCGGCATTGACGAAGAGCAGGCAGCCGTCCTCACCATAGTAGGGATAATGGACAATAGCCCCGTTGCAGCCGGGATCGGGCAGAGCGGGAGCCGGATTCGAGGTCCATGAGCGGCCCTTGTCGTCCGAGATGTGGATGTAGCGGCAGCCGCCTTCATTGACCCGGCTGTTGACCATCCAGCGGCCGTCCGGCAGCTCTATCACCTTCGACTCGTCGGCGGGGACAATCGGGGTGGGTATCAGATGCCAGGTACAGCCGCTGTCGGTGCTCTCTATCAGGTGCAGGCCCTTCCGGAGATTGACCATCGTATGCAGGAGACGGCCGTCGCGGGTGACGGCACCCTGGCCCGAGGTTAGGAACTTGAAGTCTGACCGCCAGTCCTCCGGAGCCACCTGGGAAGTGATATCCTCGGGCTCCGACCAGGTCTGGCCGTTGTCGGTACTGCGCATGACGTGGAAGAAATAGACGTCCTTTGCCCGGTCGTGGTCCATGAAATTATAGAAGAGGAATACTGTGCCGCTGACCGTATCGGTAATCAGCGAAGGATCAGAGGCCGACTGTCCATCGGGGAAATCCGCTACCTTCCGCACAGGGCTCCAGGTCCGTCCGCCGTCCGTGCTGCGGCGCATGACGATGTTGATGTCCCGGCTCCATTTGAGGTCTCCGCAGGAAGGCACCCGCTCGTCTATCGCCGCTATCAGACTGCCGTCCGGGGCTGTAGTTATGGCCGGAATGCGGTAGCACGAGACCGCCCGGGCCGTATCGCTCCTGTCCACTGCAAAGAGCACCTGCCGGGAGATTCCATCGTCCTGGGCCGCAGCGGCCAGAACCTGCATCGCGGCGAAGAGTGCCGCCGCCGTTGTTTTCCATTTTCCCATATTGTCCTGAATTACCTTTCGAGTCGGGTGTAGACACTGAGCGGCAGGATACGGTCGAAGTCGTCGCGCAGCACCAGCTCTCCGGAAGTGCGGCGGCCTGCCGGACCGAAGGCGCAGGCCACGAGGGTGTCCGCCAGCATCGCAGAATAGCCGTTGGAATAGAGATTCAGCACTAAGAAGCTGTTCATCGGAGCGAGAATCTGAGCGCAGCCCTTCAGGATGTCATTCAGGCACTCGTCCAGCTTCCAGCGCTCTCCGTCCGGGCCGCGGCCGTAGGCGGGAGGATCGAGAATGATGCCGTCGAAGGAGGCTCCGCGGCGGACCTGGCGGGTGACATACTTCAGGGCGTCGTCGATGGTCCAGCGGATGCCGTCGAGGGAGGAAATCTCCATATTGTGCCTGGCCCATGTCACCACCTGTCTGACAGAGTCGAGATGGGTGACGTCGGCACCTGCGGCACGGGCGGCCAGGGAGGCGGCACCGGTGTAGGCAAACAGGTTGAGTACCCGTGGCGGCCGGGTCTCGCCCATCTTCGCATTGTTGGCTCTGAGACGGGCTACCTGCCGGTAGATGAAATCCCAGTTAGGGGCCTGCTCCGGAAAGACACCTACGTGTTTGAATGCAGTAAGTCCCAATCGTAGATGCAGTTCAGCCCCGCCGAATTCTGAAAGGATTCCGGCCGTCGCAGTATCGGGAAGCCCGATGAGCCGGGTTTTGGAAGTGTCCGGTGCGGTCTCCCCCTGGACTGTCCCGGCATTCACCGCCGGCAGCCGGTAGGAGATATTCCACTGCTCCTGCATCCGTCCGAGCATGGTCCAGACCCCGCTGTCCTCCTTCCCTGCCTTGGAGAAGCCGGCTCCGGGAGTAAAGGCCGTCTGCGCCCTCCTCTTCCATTCCGAAGCAGGAAGCGCCTTATCCCACAATGCCTTGGGCTCAGGTCTGATCATCGTATAACGCCCGAAACGCTCCAGCTTCTCAAACCCGCCGGAGTCTATCAGCTGGTAATCGCTCCAGCTCTCAGATGGTCTTTCTATATTCATGCGCCAAAGATACGCAAATTTTCCGCTGACTGATTTTACTTCCGCCTCCAGCGCAGGTCTATAAAGCAGAACGTCTTCCGGAAGACAGACATAATATGCCGTACTTTTAAATTTAGTCTCTCACGATGATGCGGAGGACGCCACTCAGGGACCGGACCGGGGACCAGTTCCGACTGAGCCGGATTTTATGTAAGATTTTCCACAGAATTTTGTAATTTTGCGGCCGGATAAACTATACGGTTATGCAGAACATAGACTCTTATGACTTTAATGGCAAGAAAGCCATTGTGAGAGTGGATTTCAACGTTCCTCTCGACGCAGACTTCAACATCACTGACGACACCCGTATCCGCGCCGCGATTCCCACCCTGAAGAAGGTACTGGCTGGCGGAGGTGCTCTTATCATAATGTCCCATCTCGGGAAGCCGAAGGGACCCGCTGAGAAATTCTCCCTCAAGCACATTATCGGACGCATAGAAGAATTGCTCGGCACCAAGGTGCAGTTTGCTCCCGACTGCATGAAGGCTGACGCACAGGCCGCTGCCCTGAAGCCCGGCGAGGTGCTCCTGCTCGAGAACCTGCGTTTCTACGCCGAGGAGGAGGGCAAGCCCCGCGGACTGGCCGAGGACGCCACCGACGAGGAGAAGAAGGCCGCCAAGGCTGCCGTAAAGGAGAGCCAGAAGAAGTTTACCGAGCACCTGGCATCCTACGCCGACTGCTACATCAACGACGCATTCGGGACAGCCCACCGCGCCCACGCCTCCACAGCCCTCATCGCCAAATACTTCCCTAACGACAAGATGTTCGGCTACGTGATGGAGGGCGAGATCAAGGCCATCGACAAGGTACTGGGCAATCCCCAGCGCCCCCTGACCGTCATCCTCGGCGGCGCCAAGGTATCGTCCAAGCTCGGCGTCATCGAGCACCTGCTCGACCTGGCCGACAACATGATCATCGGCGGCGGCATGGTCTACACCTTCATGAAGGCCCAGGGCGGCACCATCGGAACCTCCCTCGTGGAGGACGACCAGCTCCAGACTGCCCTCGACACCCTGGCCAAGGCCAAGGAGAAAGGCGTGAAGCTGTATCTGTCGAGCGAGGTAATTGCCGCCGACGCTTTCGACAACAACGCGCATACCCAGATCTGCCCCTCGAACGCCATTCCCGACGGATGGATGGGCATGGACGCCTCACCCAAGGCTGTTGCCGAATGGAAAGAGGTCCTGCTGAACTCCAAGACCATACTCTGGAACGGCCCCGTAGGCGTATTCGAGATGCCCAACTTCGCCCACGGCACCAACACCATCGCCAAGCTCCTCGCCGAGGCTACCGAGAAAGGCGCCTTCACCCTCGTGGGCGGCGGCGACTCAGTGGCTGCAGTCACCCAGATGGGCTATGCAGACAAGGTAAGCTACGTGTCCACCGGCGGCGGTGCGATGCTGGAGTTCCTGGAGGGAAAGGAGCTGCCCGGTATCAAGGCCATCAAAGAATGAGATGCGTCATAACGGGTAAACCCCAACAGATTGTAAATTAGCAAATCAGTTTATGAGGCCGTGACTGGAGATACCTGAAAATCCTTTGGTCACAGCCTCATTTTTGAAACAGACAGACGATGAAAGAGCAACTTGAAAGCCTCAACTCCATTTCGATCAACTTCGGGGAGAACGGCATGATGATAGTCAACATCCTGCTGGCTTTCATAATGTTCGGCGTGGCCCTCGGAATAAAGACGGAAACATTCAAGAACGTATTCCGCCATCCCAGGTCCATCATCACCGGCATTCTCCTGCAGTGGGTCGGGCTGCCTGCGGTGACATTCCTTATCTGCCTGGCCCTGAACCATTGGATTACCCCGATGGTGGCTCTCGGCATGATACTGGTAGCATCCTGCCCCGGCGGCAACATCTCCAACTTCATCTCCTCCCTGTCGAAGGGCAACGTCGAGCTTTCCGTGAGCATGACCGCCGTTACCACCGCCTTCGCCCCGCTGGTAACCCCCCTCAACTTCTACGTCTGGGGCACATTGTACTACAGCGCCATCAGCGTCTCCGGCGACATTCCCCGGCTGGTCATCCCCTTCCTGCCGATGCTCTGGCAGATACTGCTGCTCCTGGGCATCCCCATTGTCCTGGGAATGCTCTTCGCCCGGTATTTCCCCAACGCCACGAAGAAGATCACCAAACCGGCGCAGACCCTTTCCATCCTCCTCTTCCTGGTAATGGTCGTCGCCTCTTTCTCACAGAATTTCCAGCTGTTCATCGACAACATCATTTTCATATTCTTCATCGTACTGGTGCATAACGCCGCCGCCTTCGCCACCGGGTATTTCGGGGGAATGGCCGGACGGCTGCCGCTCAAGGACCGCCGATCCGTAACCATCGAGGTCGGTATCCAGAACTCGGGACTGGGGCTGGTGCTGCTGTTCAACCCCGCTATCTTCCCTCCTGAGATATGGCACGGGCACTACGGCGGAATGCTCTTCGTCACAGCATGGTGGGGCATCTGGCACATCATCGCGGGACTCACCCTCGCCGCCATCTTCCGCAGGCATCCCCTTCCGGAGGACAATGTCAAGGCGGCAGCATAATTTTCAAGGACAATGGGTAAGAAGGAAAACAGGAAAATACAGGACTTCGACGGGCTCTACGCCTTTCTGCGGCATTACGTGGATTTCATGCTGCGGATGGCGTACCGCAGGATAAAATACGTCGGGCTGGAGAAGGTCCCCGCCGACGGGGCCGTCATCTACGCCCCCAACCACACCAACGCCCTGATGGACGCGCTGGTCATCCTGGCCATGGACCGTAAGCAGAAGGTCTTCGTGGCCAGGGCCGACATCTTCAGGAACCCCAAGGTCGCCAAGATCCTCCGCTTCCTGAAGATCATGCCCATCATGCGCATCCGCGACGGCATGGACGAGGTGCGCAAGAACACCGAGATCATCCACAAGAGCGTGGACGTCCTCTTAGACAAGGTACCCTTCTGCATCCTGCCCGAAGGACGACACCAGGCCAAGCACTCGCTGCTGCCCCTGTCCAAAGGCATATTCAGGATCGCACTCGAGGCCGAGGAACTCATGGACGGCCGCCTGCCCCTGTACATCGTGCCGGTCGGTCTGGAATACGGCAACTTCTTCAGATTCCGCTCCACCGTGCTGGTGCAGATAGGCGAGCCCATCAACGTCAGCGCATATCTCAGGGAGCACGCCTCGCTTTCCCAGCCAGAGGTGATGAACCTGATGAAGGACGACCTTACCGAGCGCATGAAGGAGGTAATCCTCTACATCCCCGACGACGAATACTACGATGCCACCCTCGACACCTGTGCCGCCGTCATCAATCAGCAAGTGGATGCCTGGAGGAAGGAGCATCCGCGGGAGCGCCGCCACGCCCTTACCACCCGCTTCGCCGCCAACAAGATGACCCTCGGGCAGATAGCCGCGCTAAGGGCCTCCGAGCCGGAACGCGCCGCACAGCTGCTCGGCTCCGCCGCTGAAATCTATAGAGAACGGACCGCCCGCAGCATCTCCCTCGGCTCCGTCGTCAAGAAGCACCCATTCTGGTCCAGACTCTTCCAGCTGCTGGTGCTCATTGTCACCCTGCCCTACACCATCCCCGCAGGAATACTGACCCTCCCGGTCACCGGTCTGGCCGCCTTCCTCTTCTCGAAGATGAAGGACCGCGCCTTCTACAACTCCATCCGCTTCGTGGTCACCCTCGTGCTCTGGCCCCTGCTGCTGATCATCTACGCCGTAGTCCTCTACTGCACCCTGCCGTGGGAATGGGCCCTGGCCGCCTCCATTGCCTTAGTGCCCGCCACCGTCCTCACCCAGGAAGCCTGGCGCCTGCTCCGCCTGGTCATCTCCGACCTGCGGCTGCTCTGCGCCCCGAAGCTCCGCCGCTCCATCCGGGACCTGCGCAGACAGTTCCTGGACCTTCTGCATAAAGAGGAACTTGCATGATCCGCTCAATACTGCTCGTAGGACTCGGAGGCTGCATCGGCATCCTGGTTCTCGGATTGTTTTGAGATTTTTTGTAATTTTGCGCGCGAATTGATATATGTGTCGCCATGGACGTTTTACTTGCTCTTCTGCCCATCCTGACACTGATTGTACTGATGGGCGTGTTCAAGGTTCCGGGAGACCGGAGCAGTTTGATAACACTAATTGTCACCATCGTCATAGCGGTGTGGTATTTCGGCCAGCCGCTACAGCAGACGGGACTGTCGTTTTTCTACGGTGCGCTCAAGGCACTGGTACCCATACTGCTGATCATCCTTATGGCCATCTACAGCTACAACGTACTCCTGCACACCGGGAAGATTGAGGTGCTCAAGGCCCAGTTCTCATCCATCTCCTCCAACAAATGCATCCAGGTGCTGCTCATCACCTGGGGATTCGGGGGACTGCTGGAGGGTATGGCCGGATTCGGTACGGCCGTGGCCATACCGGCGGCGATTCTCATCAGCCTCGGGTTCAAGCCGGTCTTCTCCGCACTGGTCAGCCTCATCGCCAACAGCGTGCCCACGGCTTTCGGGGCGGTCGGAGTACCGGTCATCGTCCTGGCGCAGGAGACCTCGCTGGATGTGATGAAAGTGGCTCCGGCAGTTGTAGCCCAGCTGGCCGTGACCATGATATTGGTACCGATAGTCATTGCCCAGCTGACTGTTCCGGGGAAGAAGGCCCTGCCCCGCAACATCCTCATCGGTACGGTCATCGGAGCAGTATCCTTAGCCGTCCAATACCTTGCGGCCAGATATATCGGACCGGAGACCCCGGCCATTCTCGGCTCCGTCGCAGCCATCGCTGTCATCATCCTGCTGGGCCGCATCCTGGACCGCCGCACGGCACGGAACTCCGGTACAAACACAACGCCCTCCACACACAGACACAGCACTAAAGAGATCCTCCAGGCCTGGGCCGTCTACGCCCTGATCATGCTGCTCATACTGCTGACCAGTCCCCTGCTGCCCCTCAAGGATATCCTGGCTCCCGTCGCCGAAACATCCATCGGCTTCAACATCGGCGGAGAGACCCGCACATGGTCCGTACAATGGCTCGTCCAGGGCGGACTCCTGCTGTTCATCGGCTCATTTGCCGGCGGACTGCTGCAGGGAGGCAAGGCCGGAGGACTGCTCAGGCTGCTGTGGAAATCCACCGTACAGCTCAAAAAGACATTCATCACGGTCATCTGCCTCGTGGGCTTCTCCTCGATCATGGAGACCTCGGGCATGATCAATACCCTCGCCGTCGCACTGGCCACGGCCACAGGAGCACTCTATCCCCTGTTCGCCCCCGCCATCGGAGCCATCGGAACATTCCTCACCGGCAGCGACACCTCGGCCAACATCCTTTTCGGCAAGCTGCAGGCCGGCGTGGCGGAACACATAGGCGCGGATCCCGTATGGATCTCGGCATCCAATACCGCCGGAGCCACCGGAGGCAAGATCATCTCCCCGCAGAGCATTGCCATTGCCACCTCTGCCTGCGGACAGCAGGGACAGGAAGGCAGAATCCTCAAGGCAGCCCTGCTCTACGCCATCGGCTACGTGGTCATAACCGGCATTGTCGTATACATTTTCGCATATTGAAAACAGACATATAACAGCATCTTATTATGAAAATAGGACTTTTCATTCCCTGCTTTGTCAATGCCGTCTACCCTCAGGTGGGCACAGCCTCCTTCAAGCTGCTGCGCTCGCTCGGAGTGGACGTGGACTACCCGCTCGGACAAACCTGCTGCGGCCAGCCCATGGCCAACGGCGGCTTTGAGAAGGACTCGGCCCCGCTGGCCCGCAACATGGAGAAACTTTTCAAGGACTACGACTACGTGGTGGGCCCTTCCGGCAGCTGCGTGGCCTTCGTCAAGGAACATTACCCCGAGATACTGCACAAGGAGGCGCACGAGTGCCTCAGCAGCCGGATATACGAGATATGCGAGTTCATCCACGACGTGGTGCGGCCTACGGAACTGCCCCGCGCGCATTTTCCCCACAAGGTCAGCATCCACAACAGCTGCCACGGACAGAGACTGCTCCGACTGGCCTCCCCCTCAGAGCTGAACATCCCCCATTATTCCAAACTCAGGGACCTGCTTTCCCTCGTACAGGGCATCGAGGTCCTGGAGCCTTCCCGGGTCGATGAGTGCTGCGGCTTCGGAGGCATGTTCTCCATAGAAGAGCCGGCCGTATCCGCATGCATGGGCGCCGACAAGGTCCGCGACCACATATCCACCGGGGCAGAATACATCACCGGAGCCGACTCCTCCTGCCTGATGCACATGGAGGGTATTATCCAGAGACAGAAACTGCCCGTCAAGACTATTCACATAGTCGAGATTTTAGCATCAAACCTTTAACATCCGATCTTATGAGCACACATTCGAAAGCAGCCGAAAAGTTCATAGCCGACAAGGAGAGGACCGCATGGCACAACCAGGCCCTGTGGTTCGTCCGCGAGAAAAGGGACCGCATGGCCCGGTCCGTCCCCGAATGGGAAGCCCTGCGCGAGGCGGCGGCCCGCACCAAGATACACACCGTCACACATCTGGCCCATTACCTCGAGATGTTCGAGCGCAATGCCACGGCCAACGGCATACACGTACACTGGGCCAAGGACGCCCAGGAGCACAACGAGATAGTCTACGGCATCCTCAAGGAGCACGGAGTCAGGCATCTGGTCAAGAGCAAGTCCATGCTCGCCGAGGAATGCGGCCTGTCCCCCTACCTGGAGGAGCGCGGCATCGAGGCCGTAGAGAGCGACCTCGGAGAGCGCATCATGCAGCTTATGCACCGGCCGCCCAGCCACATAGTCCTTCCGGCCATACACGTCAAGAGGCAGGAAGTGGGAGAGCTCTTCGAACGCGAGATAGGCACAGAGCACGGCAACAGCGACCCGACCTACCTCACCCACGCTGCCAGAGGACACCTGCGCGACAAGTTCCTCCATGCCGATGCGGCCATGACCGGAGTCAATTTCGCCGTGGCCTCGTCCGGAGCCTTCGTCGTATGCACCAACGAGGGCAACGCCGACATGGGCACCTCCTTTCCCAAACTGCACATAGCCATCATGGGCCTCGAGAAAGTGATTCCCGACTACGATGCCCTCGCCATATACCACCGGCTGCTCGCCCGCTCCGCCACAGGACAGCATTCCACCACCTACACCACCCACTACAAACGGCCCGTGGAAGGCCAGGAGATGCACATCGTCATCGTGGACAACGGCCGCAGCAGGATACTCGGCAACCCCGTCCACCGCAACATGCTCAAATGCCTGCGCTGCGGAGCCTGCATGAACACCTGCCCCGTCTACCGCCGTTCCGGAGGCTACTCCTACTCCTACTTCATCCCCGGACCGCTGGGCATCAACCTCGGAATGCTCGCCGACCCCAAACAGTACAGCGGCAACGTCTCCGCATGCAGCCTCTGCATGTCCTGCTCCAATGTCTGCCCCGCCAAGATCGACCTCGGAGAGCAAATCTACTCCTGGAGGCAGGAACTCGATTCCCTCGGACTGGCCAATCCGGTCAAGAAGGGCATCGTCAAGGTGCTCAACACCGCCCTGCGCAGTCCCGGCATGTTCCATTTCTGCATCAAGGCAGGACGGCTCGGAGAGAAAATCGCCCCGCACGGCCTGCTCTACTGCGGTGCCAACGCCTGGGGCCGCGACCGCGAGCTGCCGGAATTCACCTCCCGCACATTCGAACAGATCTGGAAAGAAGAACTGTCCTCCTCCGCCCCGGCCGGCCAGGGCAAATCCGAGGAGAGCGGGAAATAACAGTTTTACCGTAAAACAAGCATCTACGACATGAGCAGCAAGGAAACAATACTCGAGGCCCTCAAGGCCAACAGCCCCGCACCCGTGGAAAGAGGGCCGCTGGGCTTCACCCCCATGACATTCTCCGACCCTTTAACGGAGTTCCGGGAAAGAGCGGTCAAGGCCGCAGCGGCCCGGTGCATCCTGTTCGAAGAGTGGGACGATAAGGCATCCGCAGATACGGAGCTCTCCGGAAACCGCGCCACAAGCTCCGGCGACAGGGCACCGGAAGAGTACGCGACAGAGCGGGCTGGCCTTCGACCTGAGAACCGAGCCACAAACCCCGGCGACAGGACACCGGAAGAGGAGAAGCCCGGCAGTATCCGGGAGCGCATCGCCTCCATCGTCCGCCGGACCTACCCTGAAGCCAGACGCATAGCCTCCAATCTGCCCGAGGCCGCATCCTGCGCCACATTCAACCCCGACGAACTGGAAGATCCCCGCGATCTCGCCGGCACCGATGTCGCCATAGTCCGCGGAGCCTTCGGAGTAGTCGAGAACGGCGCCGTCTGGATACCCCGCGCATTCCGGCACAAGGCCATGCTATTCATCCCCGAAGCCCTCGTCATCCTGCTGGACAGAAAGCAGATAGTGTGCAACATGCACGAAGCCTACGCCCGGGAGGACTTCGACACCTACGACTTCGGCAGCTTCATCGCCGGCCCCTCCAAGACCGCCGACATCGAGCAGGCCCTTGTCATCGGCGCCCACGGAGCCCGGGACGTCACGGTCATCCTGCTGTAACAGTTACCACGGAGACCATACAACCCACACAGTCCGTCAGGCAACACAAACCCCGCCGTTCCGTTTTGCCCAGCGCTTCTCCGGATTCCCCTTACTCCTTCCGAAGGAGTCGGGCTTTCCCGCATTTTCCCCACTCCTTCCGAAGGAGTAAAATAGCCGCAATGCCTCTATAGACGCTGTAGAGCCGTTCTGCATTTGCCGTCCACTCTCACCCCTTCCGAAGGAGTCAGACTTTCCCGCATTTTCCCCACTCCTTCCGAAGGAGTGAAATCCGCGAAGTGCCCCTACAGCGGCTCGTGCCTGCGTTTTGCCCAAGAGGTCCTATTTGCTCCTTCAAGAAGGTGCCGACGAAAGTGACGTTTCATCGGCACTTTCCAGTACTCGCGGTTGTACTACCCAGTCCGTAGGCCCTTCTGCCGGCCATATCTTCGCACCCCCTTCAAGAAGGTGCCGACGAAAACGGTGTTTCATCGTCACCTTCCGGTACCCGCAACCGATCGACCTCGTCCGTAGGCATTTCGCCGACCATGCTTCTGCACTCTTTCCACAATGGCACCGAATCGCGGAAAACGCTGCCGGTGCGGCATCTACATGACAAAAATGCGTATCTTTGCACCCTGTAATCAGTAACAACACAGAACCGACACCGATATGAAATTTATCTCGTGGAATGTAAACGGCCTGAGGGCCTGCTGCGGCAAGGGATTCGAGGAGTCCTTCAAGACATTGGACGCAGACTTTTTCTGCCTGCAGGAGACCAAGATGCAGGAAGGACAGCTGGACATAGCCTTCGATGGCTACAGCTCATACTGGAACTACGCCCAGAAGAAAGGCTACTCCGGCACCGCCATATTCTCCCGGCATGAGCCGATGTCAGTCACCTACGGCCTGGGCCTGGAGGAGCACGACACCGAAGGCCGCGTAATCACACTCGAGATGCCTGAGTTCTACCTGGTTACGGTCTACACACCCAATTCCCAGGACGAGCTCAGGCGGCTGGATTACCGCATGACATGGGAGGACGAGTTCCGCGCCTACCTGCTGCGTCTGGATGCCGTCAAGCCGGTCATCGTCTGCGGCGACCTCAACGTGGCCCACAAGGAGATTGACCTGAAGAACCCGAAGACCAACAGGATGAATGCCGGATTCACCGACCAGGAGCGCGGCAAGTTCTCCGACCTGCTCGCTGCCGGATTCACCGATACATTCCGCTATTTCTATCCCGACACCGAGGGCGTCTATTCCTGGTGGTCCTACCGCTTCAAGGCCCGCGAGAAGAACGCCGGGTGGCGTATCGACTATTTCCTCGTATCCAACCGCCTCCAGCCCAAACTGCTCGGTGCGTCCATCCACAACGAGATATTCGGTTCCGACCACTGCCCCGTCGAGCTTACCCTCGACATCTGAGAGTCTGGGAAACGGACTGCCAGCAACACCGGCCCGATTGAACAGCATAGGTCCGCTCACCTCTCATTGACCACCTCCTCGTAGCTCTGACCTCCGCTGACCCGCCGCACACTGACCTTCCGGCCTCCGGAGAATGACCAGAAGACGGACAGGGTCGCGGTCTGTGCCGGTGTCGTGTAGGCGTGGGTTATGACCTGATCTCCGACTATACGGTCTATGCGGCGGCGTTTCCCTGCAACGATACCGGACAGGGCCACTCTGAGCCTGCCGTCCATGAATGTCTTGTAGAACTGGAGGTTGACTGTGTACACGGAATGGTAGGTGTAGCCGAAGGAACGGAAGGCCGGGTCGTAAACGGCATTGACCGCAGCTCCCCATCCCTTGAAGCTCAGTTGGTTCAGCAACATGTAGAAATGGTGTACATTGGTGCCCCGGTAGGTGACTCCGCCGATGGTATTGTCCTCCACGTTGAATGTATATTCTGCGGAGAGTTTTATCCGCCAGGGCTTCAGCGGATTGAGATTCAGTTCCGCGTTGAGGCCGTAGAAATTGCGGCGGGGAATGTTGACAGGGGTTTCATAAAACACGCCGGGGCTGTCCGGGTCGGCGAAGTTGTCCCAATAAATAGAGTTGCGCGAATGTGTATAGGTGCCCTGAAGGGAGAGGATGTCCCCGAAAAGGGAGAGGCCGAGCATGACGCGGTCCCGGGTAGGAGCGACCAGATCGGGATTGCCTGTAGAATAATGCCAGGGGTCAATCCAGCGGACGGTGGAGGAAATGGCGTCATACGGGATATTGTCGAGCTGGTGCCTGTAGTTGAGCCTCAATGAGAAACGCCCCCGGCTGTCCAAGGGCATGCGGAGCTGGACGGAGGGATTGACACCCCACTGGATATTTCCGGAAGGACTGCCGCCACCGTCAAGCGGAATATACTCTATCCAGTTCATCTGGAGGTTCAGGCCGGCACTGTACTGGATTTTCCACAACTTTCCGGCAACGGAGGCATAGGCGAGCGGGGTAAAGGCGCGGGTTCGGGTAGGGAGGCTGCTGCCAAGGTCTGTCTCAGAGCCATCCTGTCCTACGGTTTCGGGAGAATACGATGATGCAATGTACTGGGCCGAGGCTCCGTATTCCAGCTCCAGTTTTTCCGAAAGAGGATCTGAAAAATCAACCGCGAGTTTCAGCATGTTGCTCCGGTTCTCCTGCGCTGAATACGCCTGCTGCCGGTTCTGTCCGTCATTGGAGCTATAAAGATACTCCGTAGACAGAATACGGTTCAGCCAGTCGGCGATAACGTCCATGGATGTGCCTCTGTCATTGAACACCGACGAATATTTGACTGTAGCCTCCTGGGTCAGACGTCCGCTATGGTGCCGCCGCTGACAGAGGCGTTCTGGCTGACTCCTGCGAGATAATTGACCTTAATCTTGTCGATCCTTTCCGCTGGAATATTGTCCAGTTCACTTAAACTCGTAAGTTTCATTCCGTCCACGTATATCTCACTGACATCCACGCCATTGATCCTGTAGACGGAAGCCTGGCGGCTGACACCGGGCAGAAAGACAAGGGCCTCCGAAGTGCTTTTGTCCCTGACAATGTCGGAAGAGCGCAGGTTCACCGTATAGCCGTCAGCCTGATGGCGGGTGCGGCGGGCAATGACAGTGACCTCCTTGAGATATTCGACACTGTCCTGCAGTTCACCCACATATACTTTTCCGACCGTGTCCGTACAGGCCGGTGAAGGCATTGCCGCAGCCGCAATGAAGCAGGATGAAACTGACAGCAGCAACAACAATAAACGTAAAAAAGGAAACTTTTCCATAACTGTAATTCCACTCATTTTACAGACAAAGAAAACCGCCTTGAAGTTTCAAGGCAAATGGAAAGTTTCACAAATGGAAAAAATTACCCTTGTATATCAGCTCGTTGCAATTTAAAATTTCACAATGGGGATTTTCTACGGTCAAAGTTTCATTGCTTACCTGATTCTCTTTGAGAGATTGCCTGCGGAGCGGTCCTCGGCCTGACGGACGTATTTGCGGCCGAAGGTCTGTCGCCATGACAGGGTTATCAGGCCAGACCAGGTCTGCCAGTCGCGGTGATAGGTATAGGTGGCGGTGGAGAAGTGCTGAGGTCCAAAAGTACCGAGCAGATCGGTGGCCTCGAGACTGAGCGTGCCTCCAAATTCGAACTGCTTGGAAATGGAAAGATTGAGATAATGCCTCTCGGGGACTTCCCAGGTAAGGGATCGCATTGGGGAATTGTAACTGTATGAGAGAGTCATGAACAGACCATGCTGCCGCGAGAGGTTTACGGTGTTGCGCAGGTCCGCCATCCAGTACCAGGTGGAGTAGGACATGTCGGTTTCCCCGAGAACGGCCTCCAGATTCTCGTATCCTGCGGTGGCGTTCAGACGTATCTCCCAGATTCCGTTGAAAAGCCGTTTGTTGATATCGGCTGTCATGTGCAGCATATTGTGTATGCCGAAATTGCCTGTAGATGACTTCATAATGCCGTTTCCGACATACTCGTCGTAGTCGAATACGGCATTGCCGGAGTTCATCCACATTATTCCGAGCATATAGTCATAGAAGAAGGTGTAATTGAACATCAGCTCATGGGCCAGTGCCGCCCCGAGCTGCGGATTGCCGGTGCTGTAGGTGTTCTCCGTAGTCCATATCTCGAATGGATTGAGGCTGGTATAGAACGGTCTGTCTATATTCATCCGGTAGTCCAGCATGAGACTGTGTTTCCCTTCTCCGAGATTCAGCATCACCGAAACTGATGGGAACAGATTGAAATAACTCTGCCGCACTTTCTCTCCGGTCACCTGCTGTTCCCCTGAAATGCGGGTGTATTCCCCACGCAGTCCGGCAGTTGTCCACAGCACTTCGTTCCACTGCCGGTCATAGGAGATGTAGGCGTGGGAAATATGCTCATTATACAGGAACGTGTTGTTCCAGCCCGTGCTGTCGTCTCTGAAAAAATCGTTTGAGAGCAGTGTGGAAGTGTGTTCCAGACCGCTGCTCAAGGAACTTCCGTCTGCGAAAACATGGCGGTACACTGCCTTGGCCTCTAAGGCCCGGAAATCCGAGACGGTCTGCTGAATCCAGCTCCGGGGTGACTGGCTCGTGATTTCTGTCCTTATGCGGGAGTTGTCGTAGTAGGAAGAATAGTTGGCACTTATATCGAGATTGCTGCCATAGGTATCCGTTTTCAGATTGTAATACATCTCTGCTCCCAGGCCTGGTTTTATCTCAGGATTGTCGGTTATGGAAGATACCAGGGAACTACGTGTCAGGATGCCGTCACTCAGGTAATCGGTGAGGATCTCATTGCGGATATCCGTCCAGTCGCCGTCCAGGGCGACAGAGGCTCCTATCAGGTTTACGGAATTGATGTCGTAGCTCAGGTTCAGGTTGCCGTGCAGCATGTAGAGGTCGCTTCGCAGCGAGGACCTGTAACCGATGTCCTGACCGGTATCGAAGTAGCTGTACTGCTCGGTCTGGTCGATGCGGCTGCCGCTGTTCACGAATCCGAGATTTCCCGATACGGTCAGTTTCCTTCCGGCCCAGTTAAGCCCCAAAGCCGTTTCCGGAGACACCTTTCTCGCATAGTATGTGCCTCTCAGACTGGTGCTTCCATCAAGACCCTGTCCCGGTTCCTTCTTGTAGACCACGTTGATAACCGCCCCGGAGGAGGCCTTGTAGGAGGCCCCCGGGGAGGTGATGACTTCGATTTTCTCTATTTTTTCTGCAGGAGTGTTGCGCAGTATGTCCATTGCAGCCTCCTGGCTCATGACGGGCTTCCGGCCGTCTACCCAGATTTCTGCCCGTTTGTTCCCGAGAACGGTGACGGCCTCCCTGCTTACGGTCACGAGCGGGGCATATCCGAGCATGGAGAATGCGTCCATCGCCGAGGCCGTTTCCGCGGGAGGAGAGTAGACGAGCTTGCCGGGACGCTTGCTTACCGTGCCCCGGTCAGATGTGACAACAACCTGCGCCAGTGTCTCGGAAGATGCCTCCAAAGTCACGACGAGATTGGAACTGGGAGGCGTGACCGTGAGTCTCACCTTCTCATATCCCAAGGATGAAATCTCTACGATGAGCGGGGTATCCGGGACAGTTCTCATGTCCATGGAAAAGAGGCCGGAAGTGTCGGCATAGGTGAAATTGAGTACAGTACTGTCTTCCTGGGAGAGCAGCACGACCAATGCGGCGGGGACCGGCTGTCCCTGCTTGTCCTTCACTTTCCCTTTAATGGAAAGGGACAATGGCCCTGCATCTGCGGAAACGGTGAC